>JADGHN010000023.1 GCA_019683875.1 Clostridia bacterium | reverse complement strand
GTCCGGTTTTGTGGAAATCGGCGTACAGTCCGAGGCCAAGGGCGACCATGATGAGCAGAACGACGGGATAACCCCAGCGCCAGTGCAGTTCCGGCATCCCATCAAAATTCATCCATAAATTGCGCCGTGCGGTTACGCCCTTAGACTGACCCGTACAGCCGGTTCGCTTCCTGCCACATCTCGTCCGCCGTGGACAAGGCCCGGGCGTTCAGGGAATACGCGCGCTGAGCGATGATCAGTCCGGTCATCGCCGAGGCCAGGTCGACGTTCGACGCCTCCAGCGCTCCTTGCAGGACGGTCCCGCGCCCTCCCTGGCCGGCCGCGCCGAGCTGCGGCGCCGGAGCTCCCGCCGCGGGCACGTACACGCCTTCCGCGGGTTCAAGCGTGTCGGACTGCGCCAGGGCCACGCCGATGCGCGCCACGGTCACGCGCTGGGCCACACCCTTGGAATCGACCGTCTGCACCGTCAAGGTACCGTCCGGCGCGATCGCCGGCTCGGTCGCGTCGGCCGGGAGGCGGATCTCCGTGCCCCGGTCGCTCAACACCGCGCGCCCCTCCGCGTCGACCAGCCGCCCGCTGCCGTCGAGCCGGAAGGCTCCGGCGCGCGTGTATCCGATCGTGCCGTCCGCCAGGCGCACCGCGAAGAAACCTTCGCCCTGCAGCGCGACGTCGAACGGCTGGCCCGTCGTCTCCAGCGACCCCGCCGCGAAATCGCGGCGCGCGTCGACCGGGTTCACGCCGGCGCCGAGCAGCACCCAGTCCCAGCCGGCGCCGCGCGCGCCGGCCGTGCGGTCGGCCCGATACCGCGCCGTCTCCTGTGACTCCGCGAAATCCACCACGTTCCGCTTGAAGCCCGGCGTGTTCACGTTCGCGAGGTCGTCGGCGAGCGCGTCCAGCCGCAAGCTGCCCGCCCTCAGTCCGCTCGCGGACGCCCAGAGCCCGCTGAGCATCGCACCCTCTCCTTCCAGAAGCGGCTAGAACCGGCCCACGTCGCGCGCCGCCTGCTGAGCCGCCTGGTCCTCGGCGCTGAACGCCTGGCGGCTCGCCTCATAGGTGCGCGCCACGGCCATGAGCTGCGTCATCTCGCGGACCGGGTCCACGTTGGACATCTCCACGACGCCGGGGCGGAACTGCGCGCCCGTCGCCGGCTCAACCCCGCCCTGGATCGCGTACGCGCCGTCCGCGACGGCGACGACGGTCGCCCCGGGCGCGGGACGGTACACGGCGAGCCGCCCGGCCACGCGGTCGCCGTCCATCACCGTGCCGTCCGGCAGGATGGCGGGGCGCCCGCGACCCTGCAGCCGGATCGGTCCCGCCTGTCCCTCGACGGCCCTGCCCGCGGGGTCGACCAGCACGCCCTGTGGCGACACGTGGAACGTGCCGGCCCGGGTGTAGAGCACGCCGTTTCCGTCATCCACTCGAAAGAAACCTTCGCCCTCGATGGTGACGTCGAGCGGGCCGCCCGCCGCAAGATCGCCCCGCGACCAGTCCAGCGCGGTGCGGTCCAGCAACGACCCCGTTCCGAGAGGCGCCGTGCCGCTCGCCGCCTGCAGCGGCGCACCGCCGAGCACCACGACCTGCCAGGGGAACGCGCCCGACGCCGGCTCGGCCCGCTTGAATCCGGGCGTCTCCTGGTTCGCGAGGTTGTTCGCGATCACCGTCTCGGCCATGCTCTGCGCGATCATGCCGTTCGCCGCGGTGTAGAGGCCTCGCAACAATCGACCCACCCCCTGCTGCGGATGCTCGAACAAAAAACCCGTCGGCCGGGCCGACGGGAAAAATTCGCGATCCCTTCGGCAGCCCGGCGGTCATGGCCTTGCGGCTGTAGACCCGTGGCTTTGCGTCCCCGGCTTTCGCCGGGTTTGCCTTTATCGCGGATGCGAGCTTCGATTCGTCACGCGTCTCGGAATTCCTGCCGCTTCCTTGGAAGGGCGCACCAGGGCGTCACGGGCCGGACTGCAGAAGATGATCGATACGGCCCAACTTCTCGAGCGCCAAGCCCGTCCCCTTCGCCACGCAGGAAAGGGGATCCTCGGCCACGGTGACCGGAACGCCGAGGTTGTCGCCGAGCATGCGGTCCAGCCCGCTCAGGAGCGCGCCGCCGCCCGTGAGGACGATGCCCGTGGAGAGAATGTCGGCCGCGAGTTCCGGCGGCATCCGTTCAAGAACCTGGCGGATCATGCCGCAGAGCTCCGCGATCGGCTCCTGCATCGCCCGGCAAGCGTCGGCACTGGTGACCTCGACGAACTTCGGCAGGCCCGTGACCACGTCGCGGCCGCGCACTTCCATGGAACCGCGATCCTCCGCGGGATCGACCGTCCCGATCCGGATTTTCAACTCTTCCGCCGTGCGCTCGCCGATCAGCAGGTTCCACTCGCGTTTCACGTACCGGATGATGGACTCGTCCAGACGGTCGCCGCCCAGCCGGAGCGATTGGCTCGTGACGATACCGCCTAGGGACAGCACGGCCACATCGCTGGTGCCCCCGCCGATGTCGACGACCATGCACCCGCGCGGCTCGTCGATGGGAAGGCCGGCCCCCAACGCCGCCGCCAGCGGCTCCTCGATCAGGTAGGTCCGCCGGGCGCCGGCCTCGAGCGTGCACTCCACGACGGCGCGGCGCTCCACCGTCGTCACGCCCGACGGCACGCACACCATGACGCGCGGACGTAAGAGCGGCATCCGGCCCGCGGCCCGCAGGAGGAAGTGCCGCAGCATTGCGTGGGTGGCCGCGTAGTCCGCGATGACGCCGTCCCTCAGCGGCCGGACCGCGAGGATGTGCCCCGGGGTGCGGCCGACCATCCGCTGCGCGTCCGTCCCCACCGCGAGGACCCGGTGCGTGTCACGGTCCAGCGCCACGACCGACGGCTCCCGGATCACGATGCCCCTGCCTTGCACGTAGACGAGGGTGTTCGCGGTGCCGAGGTCGATGCCGATGTCGCGGGTGATGGAAAGCACGGGTAGCCCCTTTCCGGCGGACCGCGCGCGGACGCGGGCCTACTTGAGCTTCACCGTCGACGCTTCCTCGTGCGACTGGTCCGCCCGTCCGGGCTCGCGGCGCGCAGTTTCCGGCCTCGCCTCGTCCGCACGCTCATCCTGCAGGTACTTCCGTCGCGTCGCCTCGCCGCCGCGCAGGTGGCGTTCCGCCTTGTTGTAGTCGAGCACCTTCTTGACCCTGGCGGCCAGTTCCGGGTTCAGCTTGGGCAGCCGTTCGGTCACGTCCTTGTGAACCGTGCTCTTGCTGACGTCGAACACCTTCGCCGTCTCGCGAACGGTTGCCTTAGTCCGGGAGATATACCGACTCACCTCGAGCACCCGTTTCCAGATGTGGTCTTTCAAGGGACTGCCTCCCTCTGGGCGAGTTTTACGGCCCGAATCCCCGCTAAGGCAGGTTTGCCTAATGCATATGGCCGGACCGGCCACGGCATGCCACGCGGGGCCGTTCCTGGGGGAGGCCCCCTGGGGGTGAAGTTTCAGTTGTCGATCGCATTGGGGCTATTGATTGTGGTGACCGGCCTCAAGCGGCGCGCCCGCCTGGCGCTTTGGGTGGCGCGCCAGCTCGTCCTTGCGTGGAAATAATGGACGTGCCATGATCATAAAAAGAGGGAGACCCGCGTTGCGGCGCGGGTCTCCCGGGCGGCGTTCCTGACCGCATCAGGGGCGCGGTGCCGGTGTAGGGTGTGTGGGGTGCGCCTCCCCGGCGTTGCCGGGGAGGCTATCTGTTCTTCACGTACACGTAGGCGAGCGCCACGACAAGCACGACCACCACGGGAATGGAGATCGTCACCTGCATGGCCTCACCCCCCTGCCGGAGGATTCCGGCCGCCGCCAACCGCGCCAGCGGCAGGGGGCTTCGCCTACGCTCCACCCTACGTCAGGTTCGGCGGAACCCAGCCCATGGGTCCTTTCGTGCGGCGGCGCTGGGTCTCCTCCCGAAAGACGCACATTTCCGGGCGCTGGCCATCCCTCATGGGCGAAGGGCGAGACGGATCACGTGACCCACGCCCAGGCTGACCAGGCCGGTGATGCCCACGAGAAGCGTATACGTCAAACGGCTGCGCCGCTCGTCCGCGGGCTCGAGGGCGGCATTGGCGCGGATGCGGTCGCCGCTCACCATCGCCCCGCTCAACACCGCGCTGATGCCCAGGTAAGCGAGCCCGCCATACTCGAAACCCTGGGGAAGATCCCTGGGGATGGTGCCGAAGACAGCGGAAGCGACCAGGATCACCGCCTGACCGCCGATGACATACGTCAGAAGCTGTTTCCACCGCATGCCGGGCGATCCCCCTCGACCTCACGTATATGTGAACAGGCTTGGAAATTCCTTTATTTGTTTTTAGCGTTGAGGTGACGTCCATCGGCGTGTAGGCACTTGAGGCCCGCATCCGTAATTCACACACTTGAAGGCATGATGGTCGGTGATTACGATGATTCGACCGGATGATTCCGCCATCGGAGGCATATGATGGGGAGACTTGTCCGTTTCGCGCTGATCGGCCTCGTGAACACCATCGTCGACGTGGGCTCGTTCGCATTTCTGATGGCTTTCTCACCCGCCCGCGGACCGGTGCCTTACGGCCTGTTTCAGACCTGCTCGTTCCTTCTGGCCGCATTCACGAGCTACCAGTTGAATCGCCGCTGGACATGGCGGGACCGCATTGCGCGCCCCGTCCCGTTCATGATCGTCTCGCTCGCCTCCGCAGCCCTGTCGTCCGCAACGGTCGTCGTCTTCACGGCGTTCATCGCTCCACTGGCAGGAAAGGTGGTCTTGGGCGTCGCCGCCGCGAAGCTCGCAGCGGCCGGAGTGAGTTCGGCGTGCAATTTCGTCGGTTACCACTTCTGGGCGTTCGCCCGGCCTCTGGGCGTGGAGTGCCTGCCGCCGCGCGTAGCCGATCCCTGCGTGTCGCTCGTGCTGCCGGCCTACCGCGAGGCGCGCAGGTTGCCGGCGACGCTGTCCGCGCTGGACCGGTGGGTCGATCAGCAGGAGCGTCCGGTTGAGGTCTGGGTCGCCGACGACGGCAGCGACGATTCGACCTCGGAGATCGTGCGCGAAGCGCAGAAATCCTGGGAATGGCTGGGGCTGGTGCGGCTCGAGCGGCACATGGGCAAGGGCGGCGCCTTGCGCGAGGCATATGGGATGACGCGGGCCGACCGGGTCGTCTACACGGACGCGGACCTGTCGTTCTCTTGGAGCGACGTGGAGCGGGTCATCGCCGCCTTGGGCGACGCCGACGTGGTCGCGGCCGTGCGCACGCGGGGATCCGCCGCGTCCGCGACGCGGCGGGTCATCCACGCGGGCTTCCAGGTGCTGCTTTCCCTTTTGGGACTTCGCGCCGTTCATGATCCACAGTGCGGCCTCAAGGGGTACCGGCGGGACGCGCTTCGGGCGCTGCTGCCCCTCTGCCGCATGAACGGCTTCAGCTTCGATGTGGAGACGCTCGTGGCCGCGAGGGCCCTGGGCCTGCGGGTGGCCACCGTGACCATCCGCGAGTGGACCGACGTGCCCGGATCGACCGTACGCGCGTTCCGGCACGGAGTCGACACGGTGCAGGCGCTCGCGGTGCTCATGGCGCGCAAATGGACGGGCGCGTACGGGCCGGACGTCTCGCGCGCCCTTGCACGGATGGCGGCCGTGGGGTCGGCATGCTTCATGTTCACGGCGCTCGCCGCCATCAAGCTCTGGCAGTGGCACCAATGGCTCATCGCTGCGTTTGACGGCGGGTTGTACATGCAGGCGCTCTGGCTGACGGGGCACGGCCACTGGAACGCATACAACTTCTACTCGTCCCAGCCCAACCTCGCCGACGCGAATCAGTGGCTGCTCGTTCCCCTCGGATACCTGGCGCGGCTCGGGGGCCCGCCCGCCGCCCTGGCCGTGCAGGCCCTCGCAGGGGCCCTATTGAGCGGCGCGGCGTTCGCGTACGCGCAGGACCGCGGCTGGCCCACGTGGCCGGCGCTCGCCATGGGCGCCGTCACCTTCGTTCACCCCACGGCATTCGGGACGCAGATGCTGGACTGGCATCCCGATCCGTTGGGCGTCGCGTCCCTGGCGTGGGCCATCGTCTTCGCCGGGCGGGGCCAGCCCGGGAGGTTTCTCCTCTGCACTCTGCTCGCGCTGCTGACCAAGAACCAGGCGGCTGTGGCCGTCGGGGCGACCGGCGCGTCGTGGCTCCTCGCGTCCGCCCTTCTGGGCCGGCGACGCGCGCTTCCCTACGCGCTCTGGTCCTGCGCGCTCGCGTTCCTCTTTCTCGTCGGAAACGAGTGGGCGACGCGCTGGCTCGGCGGCAGCAATTTGAACGTCGCCGTCGACTACCGGTCGCTGGGCGGCTCGATCGCCGCCGTCGCCCTGCACGTCGTCACCCATCCGGGTGTCGTCATCGAGCGCGTGATCGACCACAGCCGCTACTGGTGGACGATGCTGGCCCCGCTCGGCGGCCTTCCGCTGCTGGCGCCGGTCGTGGCGCTGCCCGGCCTGGGCGTGATGGCGCTCAACAGCCTCGCCGACCACCCCGCGCTCACCGTCGCGTACGACCAGTACGCCCTGTGGGCCCTGCCTTCGCTGGTGTTCGCCACGGTCGACGCGATCGCCGGCACGCAGGCGCTGGCGGCGCGAGTCCGCCGCGGGCGCCGGGACAACGCGACGCCCTCAAACCGTTTGCGGCTTCTCCAGAAGATCGCGGTCAGCGCGGTGTGCGTCGTCTCGCTGTGGTGGTTCCTTCGCGAGACGTTGCCCAATGAGCTGTGGCGGCTCAATCCCGTCCCCGTGCGGGCCGACCTCGTCGCCGCGGCGCAGCGCATCCCGAAGGAGGCGGCGGTCATCGGCGAGCCCGGAACGGCGACGGCCGTCGCGTGGCGCCGGTACTCGGGCGCCTGGCCGTTCACGGACTTCCGTCTCTTTGTGGACGCCGTGCCCCGCCGCGTGCCCGTCTACGTGTTCGTCGCGCCGGGCCGCGCGTTCGGCGGCATCGCCGTGGCGCGCGAGCTCGCCTGGATCGACGGTCTGAGGCGCCGGGGCGCCGTCACCGTTTTCGAACGAAACGGTGTGCTGCTCCTGCGGGTGCGGTAGCGGCGATCGCGCGCGGTTCCGCTCCTCACGGCGTGAGGAGCGTCGACGGATCCACGGGCCGGCCGTTGTGCCGCACTTCCCAATGCAGGTGCGCGCCCTCGTCCGCTTCCGCGGCCACGGCGCCGGCGACGGCGCCGATCGTCTGGCCGGCCTTGACCCATTCGCCCTCGCTCACGGCGACCGTCGACAGGCCCCGGTACACGGCCGTCCAGCCACCCCCGCCGTCGATCACGACCTCCCGGCCCCAGAGGCGCGTCTCGCTCACGCTCGCCACCTTGCCGTCCGCCGCCGCGACGACGCCGGCTCCCTTCGCCGCCTGGAAGTCCATCCCCGTGTGCAGGCGCCAGTCGCCGAACGTGGCGGCGTACGCCCATCCGTAGGGCTTCACCACGCGGCCTTCCGCGGGGCGAAGCCACCGCGCGGGGCCGTCCTTGGACAGCGTCGGCTGCGCTTCTTCCGAGGGGGTCGCCTCCGGCGCGCCGCTGTCTCCGCCCGCGTTCGCACCGGGAACGGCGCCGACGTTCCCTGCGCTGCCCGGCGGGGGCGCAAGGCGGGACATCGTCCCGTCCCACGCCAGCCACACCAGCGCCACGAGCGCGAGCGCGGCCAATCCGCCCGTGGCCGCCGCCCGCCAGCGCACCCGCTCCCGCGGCTGCGCCGCGCGCTTCGTCCACAGCATCCGCGCCATCATCCACGGGACGAGCCGGCGAACGTCGCGCGGCCTTGCCGCCTGCGATCGCGCCGTCTCGCGCTCCGGCCGGCGCTGCGCCTCCCGCTCCTCCGTGCTTCCCTGCGTGCGTTCCTGTTCGTCCATGCTCGCACTCCCCCACTTGGGGGTAGCGTTCCCAGTTATGGCGAATTCATGCAGCGGCGCAGGCGGGAAACAGCGGCGCGGGCGGCGAAACAGCACGGAAATCGGACACAGGCTTTGGGATGGAGGAGGCTCGGCCGGTGCGGCGGCGGCCCACGTGGGACGAATACTTCATCGAGATGGCCAAGCTGGCGGCCACCCGCTCCACCTGCCCGCGGCGGCAGGTCGGTTGCGTGCTCGTCAAGGACCACCGGGTGGTGGCCACGGGCTACAACGGCGCCGTGCGCGGCGCGCCGCACTGCGAGGACGAAGGCTGCATCCTCGTCCGCAACGGCGACCGCGAAAGCTGCGTGCGCGCGGTACACGCGGAGCTGAACGCCATCGTCCAGTGTGCCGTCAACGGCGTCAGCAGCGTGGGCTGCACGCTGGTCGTGACCGACTTTCCGTGCGTGCACTGCGCGAAGGCGATCGTGCAGGCGGGCGTGGTGAAGGTGATCTTCCTCAGCGAGTACCCCGACCCCAACTCGGCCGAGGTGCTGCGCGCCGGGGGCGTCGAACTCTGTCGCGCCGTTCCCGTCGAAGGTGGGGGCTACCGCGTGCTCCCCGCCCACTCCGTCCAGGGCTCCACCTCGACCCCCTGATAGTACCACCGGACGATGGCGCGGAAGTCCCGCCCGCGCTCCGCCATGGCCTGGGCGCCGTACTGGGAGAGGCCCACGCCGTGACCCCAGCCTTTCGTGTGAAGCGTCAGGCCTTGACGGTCCGCCTCGACGGCCACGATCCACGTCGAACGGAGGCCGAGCCGGGCCCGCACGTCCGTGGCCCTGAGGATCTCCGCGCCCGCGCGGACGTAGAACGCGCGGCCGCTCGGCGTGCGCGACAGCACGGCGAAGCGCGCCGAGGGCGGCCGCGCCAGGAACGCGTCCGGGTCGATCCCAAGCCGCGCCGCCACCTCCGCCCACGTGAAGCGCGCCGTCGCGCCCTCGTAAGGGTCGCGCTCGCCCGGCGAGGGCACACTCTTCAGGTACGGCACGACGTGGCCCCACACGTACCGCGCGTCCTCCGTGCGGCCGCCGGAGGCGGCGAAGTAGACGGCGTCGATGGGCTCGCCGCCGTACAGCGCGATCAGCCCGCGCGTGGCGCGCACGGCCGCGTTCACCTTGCGCCAGTAGGCCGGGAATTCCCTGCCCCACCGTTTCCGCAGCTCGGACTCCGAAAGCCAGGCCTGGCTCTCTTCGGGGCTGCTGCAGACGTCCGCCGGCGGGTGCGCGGCGCACCCGCCCCCGCCGAACGCGCGCAGGTGCCGCACCGCGTAGGTCCGCGCGACGACCGCCTGCGCCTTCATCGCTTCGAGGTCGAACGAGGCGGGCATCTCAGCTGCCACGACGCCGGCGAGGTACGTCTCCAGGGGAAGCTTGAGGTACGCGCCGCTCGCGTCGTCGTACAGGAGCACGTCCGGCTCCGGCGGCGGCGGAGGGCCGGCGGGCCGCAGGATCAGGACGATGATCGCGGGGACGGCGAGGAAGAGGGCCGCGGCGAGCAGCCACAGCACGAGACGGCGCAAAGAACAACCTCCCGCGGCGATCCGGCCGCGGCCGCGACCGCCTCACGGGAGGATATGACGTCGGGACCAAGCCGCATGACGCCCCTGCGGGCGCGGCCACACGCAACAACGGCCGCGCGCGGCCACCGCGGCGTTCCGGGCCCGCTATTCCTCGTACTGCAGCGACGGCACGCCGCTCACGCGCTCGATGTTCGCGCCGAGCGTGCGCAGCCGTTCCACCAGGTCCTTGTAGCCGCGATCGATGTGGTGCACCCCGGCGATCTCCGTCTCGCCCTCGGCCACCAACCCCGCCACGACGAGCGCCGCGCCGGCGCGCAGGTCGCTCGCCGTCACGGGCGCCCCCGTCAAGCGCTCCACGCCATGCACGATGGCGGACGGCCCCTCGATGTCGATGCGGGCCCCCATCCGCTTCAGTTCCTCCACGTGGCGGAAGCGGTTTTCGAAGACGGTCTCCGTGATGACGCTCGTGCCCTGGGCAATCGTGAGAAGCGACATGAACGGCGCCTGCATGTCGGTCGGGAAGCCGGGGTAGGGCAGCGTCTTGACGTTCGTCGCGAGCGGCCGCGCCGGCCCCTCGGCCAGCACGCGGTCGCCCTCGGTTTCCACGGCCACGCCCGCCTCGCGCAGCTTCGCGATCACCGCGGCGAGGTGGTCCGGGACGACGTTCTCCAGCGCCACCCATCCGCCCGTCACGGCTGCGGCCACGAGGAAGGTGCCGGCCTCGATCCGGTCAGGGATCGGCGTGTAGGCGGTGCCGTGCAACTCCCGGACGCCTTCCACCCGCACGAGGCGCGTGCCGGCGCCGCTGACACGGGCGCCCATGCTGTTCAGGAAGTTCGCGAGGTCGACGACCTCCGGCTCTTCGGCGGCGTTCTCGATCGTGGTCGTGCCATCCGCCAGCACGGCGGCCATGAGGATGTTCTCCGTCGCCGTGACGCTCGGGTAGTCCAGGTAAATGTGCGCCCCGCGCAGGCGGCCCCGGACCGAGGCCTGGACCCGTCCATGCGCGAGCGAAATCTCGGCGCCCAGGGCGGCGAAGCCCTTCAAGTGCAGGTCGATGGGCCGCACCCCGATGGCGCATCCTCCCGGCAGGCCCGCGACGGCCTGGCCGGTGCGGGCGAGCAGCGGCCCCATGACGAGGATGGATGCGCGCATCATGCGGACAAGGTCATATGAGGCTTCGGAGGTGCGCACCTCCGGCGTCCGGAAGATCCACTCGTCCTCGTCGCGCCGGATCTCCGTGCCGAGGAGCTCGATCAAGCGATTCATCGTCAAGACGTCTTGAATCTCCGGAATGTCGCGAATGCGGCACTCGTCAGCAGTCAGCAGCGTGGCAGCCAGGATCGGCAGCACGGCATTCTTCGCGGCGCTTACGCGCACGCTCCCTCCCAGTCGGTAACCCCCGCGAATCACGATGCGATCCACCGCAAGAACTCCTTCCACGTTCACTCTTTCGAAAGACTGGTCGGGTTTCTGAACCTTGAACCGTGCTCGCGCGCCGCCGGCGGTGTGGGACCGCGCTGGGCGGCGTGACCAGGGCTTCCAGCGGAAAGGGACGGGCGCGCTGGCCCGTCCCTGACCGTCCACGTTGCCGGTTAGAAGAAACCCAGCTTCAACTTGGCCTCGTCGCTCATGCGGTCCGGCGTCCACGGCGGGTCGAAGACGATCTCGACATCCACGTCCTCGAACCCCAGCGCCATGAGAGCCGCCCGCACCTGGACGTCGATGGTGCCGGCGAGCGGACATCCCGGCGCGGTGAGCGTCATCGTGACCTTCACCGACTTCTCCGAGCGGATGTCCACGTCATACACGAGGCCAAGCTCGACGATGTTCATGCCGAGTTCCGGGTCGTAGACCTCAGAGAGGGCCTCCATGACGTCCTGTTCCGTGGCCATGCGCTTCGCCTCCCCGGCTGTCGAGCCTTGGCGCTGGTTTTACTATACTACCCGTTCGCCGCCTCGCCAGTTCCGGGGAGCTTGGCCCGGTCCGCCAACACGCGGGCGCGCGCGCCGTCGACGATCAGAAACCCGCCTTCGTACGCGATGTGCAGCTCGCCCTGGTGGCCGTCCACTTCGTAAAGGCGGACGACCCCGTCGCGCAGCGGCGTGACGAGCGGGATGTGGCCCGGCAGGATGCCGAGTTCTCCCTCGACGCCCTTGGCCACGAGCATCCGCGCCTCGCCGCTGAAGAGCCGGCGCTCCGGCGTGACGACTTCGACGCGCAGCTTCGTCTCGGCCATTTACATCGACTTCGCTTTCTCGACCGCCTCGTCGATGGTGCCCACCATGTAGAAGGCCATCTCGGGCAGGTCGTCGTGCTTGCCTTCGAGGATCTCCTTGAAGCCCCGCACCGTTTCCTTGATGGGCACGTACTTGCCCGGCGTGCCGGTGAACTGCTCCGCCACGAAGTTCGGCTGCGTGAGGAAGCGCTCGATCTTCCGCGCGCGCGCCACGGTCAGCTTGTCTTCGTCGGAGAGTTCGTCCATGCCGAGGATGGCGATGATGTCCTGCAGGTCCTTGTAGCGCTGCAGGACCTCCTGCACGCCGCGCGCGACCTGGTAGTGCTCCTCGCCCACGATGCGCGGATCCAGGATCCGCGAGGAGGACGCGAGCGGGTCCACGGCCGGGTAGAGACCGCGCGCCGCGCGGCTGCGCTCGAGCGTCGTCGTGGCGTCGAGGTGCGCGAACGTGGTCGCCGGCGCCGGGTCGGTGAGGTCGTCGGCCGGGACGTAGATCGCCTGCACCGAAGTGATCGAACCCTTCTTCGTCGACGTGATCCGCTCTTGCAGCGCGCCGACGTCCGTGGCCAGCACCGGCTGGTAACCCACGGCGCTGGGGATGCGCCCGAGCAGCGCCGACACCTCGGAGCCGGCCTGCACAAAGCGGAAGATGTTGTCGATGAAGAGCAGCACGTCGCGGCCCTCTTCGTCACGGAAGTACTCCGCCATGGTGAGGCCGGTGAGGCCGACGCGCATGCGGGCGCCGGGCGGCTCGTTCATCTGGCCGTAGACCATCGCCGTCTTGTCGATGACGCCCGATTCCTGCATCTCCTTGTACAGCTGCGTGCCTTCGCGGGTGCGCTCGCCGACGCCCGCGAAGATGGAGATGCCGCCGTGCTGCATGGCGACGTTGTGGATGAGCTCCATGATGAGGACCGTCTTGCCGACGCCGGCGCCGCCGAAGAGGCCGATCTTGCCGCCCTTCGGGTACGGCGTGAGCAGGTCGATGACCTTGAGGCCGGTCTCCAGCACCTCGATGGATTCGGCCTGATCGAGGAAGCTCGGCGCCGGACGGTGGATCGGCAGGCGATGGTCCGTCTCAACGGGACCCTTGCCGTCGATCGGGTTGCCGAGCACGTCGAACACGCGACCCAGCGTGGCCGGGCCCACCGGCACGCGGATCGGCGCGCCGGTGTCGACGACCTTCATGCCGCGCACGAGGCCGTCCGTGGAGGCCATGGCGACGCAGCGCACCTTGCGGTCGCCGAGGTGATGGAAGACCTCGAGGACCAGGCGCACGCGGTCCCCTTCCTCCATGACGTGCAATGCGTTGTAAATCTTGGGCAGCTCGCCGGAATCGAACTGGACGTCGACGACCGGTCCGATGACCTGGACGATGCGGCCCACGTTCTGCTCTGCCATGCGTTCCCACCCTTTCCTGAGAGCGGCCGGGATGGGCCGCCCGCCGCGATCGCCTTAACCTTTGAGCGCTTCCGCGCCGCTGACGATCTCCGAGATCTCTTTCGTGATCGACGCCTGGCGCACGCGGTTGCTGAGCAGCGTGAGGCTGTCGATCAGCTCGCGCGCGTTCTTCGTGGCGGCGTCCATGGCCGTCATGCGGGCGCCGTGCTCGCTCGCCTTGGCGTCGAGCAGGGCGCCGTAGAGAATCGACGACACGTAGTGCGGCAGGAGGGCCGCCAGCACCGACTCGGCGTCCGGCTCGAACTGGACCTCGGGCCCGAGCTTGCGCTCACCGCCGCGCGCCTCGGCCGCCAGCGGCAGCAGCCGGATCACCGTGGGACGATGCGTCACGGCGTTGACGAAGCGGTTGTACACGAGGTACACCTCGTCCGCCCTGCCGTCGAGGTAGAGGTCCATCGCCGGCACGGCGATGGCATGCGCCGTCTCGAACGAGGGGTGGTCGCCGAGCTCGATGAACGACTCCGCGATCTCGACCCCCAGCCGGCGGAAGGCGTCCCGCGCCTTGCGCCCGACGGCCAGCACGAGCGGCTTGGGCCGGTCGCGCATGGCGGCGAGCGCGGCGCGGAGCACGTTGGCGTTGTACGGGCCGGCGAGGCCCTTGTCCGCGCTGATCACGACGAACGCCGAGCGACGGACGTCGCGGACCTGGAAGAACGGGTGGCGGAAGGCGCCGCCGCGCGCGGTGAGGTCCGTCAGCGCCTCCCGCATGGCCTCGGCGTACGGCCGGGCCGCTTCCGCGCGTTCCTGCGCGCCGCGCAGCTTGGCGGCCGCCACCATCTGCATGGCCTTCGTGATCTGCTGCGTGTTGGTGACGCTGCGGATCCGCCGGCGGATGTCGCGCAGGTTCTGCGGCATCAGCGCTCGCTCCCTACGAAGCCTTTCTTGAACGTCTCGATCGCTTCACGCAGCTTGGTTTCCGTGGCGTCCGAGATCTGCTTCTCCTCGCGGATGGCCTTGAGGATCTCCGGCCGCTCCGCCCGGAGGAAGCTCAGCAGGCCGCGCTCGAACTCCTGCACCCGCTCGACGGGGAGGTCGTCGAGGTACCCCTTCGTGCCCGCGTAGATCGAAGCCACCTGCTCCTCCACGGGCATCGGCTGGTACTGCGGCTGCTTGAGAAGCTCGACCATGCGCTGGCCGCGGGCCAGGCGGGCCTGCGTGGCCTTGTCGAGGTCGGAGCCGAACTGTGCGAAGGCCGCGAGCTCGCGGTACTGGGCCAGGTCGAGGCGCAGGGTGCCGGCGACCTGCCGCATCGCCTTGATCTGCGCGTCGCCGCCGACGCGCGAGACCGAGATGCCGACGTTCATCGCCGGCCGGATGCCCGCGAAGAAGAGGTCCGTCTCAAGGAAGATCTGGCCGTCCGTGATGGAAATGACGTTGGTCGGGATGTAGGCCGAGACGTCGCCGGCCTGGGTCTCGATGATCGGCAGCGCCGTCAGGCTTCCGCCCCCGAGTTCGTCGCTGAGCTTGGCGGCGCGCTCCAGGAGCCGCGAGTGCAGGTAGAACACGTCGCCCGGATACGCCTCGCGCCCCGGCGGGCGGCGGAGGAGCAGGGACATCGCGCGGTAGGCCACGGCGTGCTTGGAGAGGTCGTCGTAGACCACGAGCGCGTGCTTGCCCTTGTACATGAAGTACTCGCCCATCGCGCAGCCGGTGTACGGGGCGAGGTACTGCAGCGGCGCCGGCTCCGAAGCGGTCGCGGAGACCACGATGGAGTACTCCATGGCGCCGTGCTGCTCCAGCGTGCGCACCACCTGCGCGATGGTGGAGGCCTTCTGGCCGATGCCGACGTAGATGCAGATGACGTCCTGGCCCTTCTGGTTCAGGATCGTGTCGACGACCAGCGCCGTCTTCCCCGTGGAGCGGTCGCCGATGATCAGCTCGCGCTGGCCGCGGCCGATGGGCACGAGCGCGTCGACGATCTTCTGGCCCGTCTGCAGCGGCTCTTTCACGTTCTGGCGCTGGATGACGCCCGGCGCGGGCGACTCCACCGGCCGCGTCTCCGTCGTCTCGATCGGGCCCTTGCCGTCGATCGGCTGGCCGAGCGCGTTGACGACGCGGCCGATGAGCGCCTCGCCCACCGGGACCTCGACGACGCGGCCCGTGCGCTTGACGGTGTCGCCTTCCTTGATGCCCGTCTCCGGGCCCATCAACACGGCGCCGACGCTGTCCTCCTCAAGGTTCAGCGCCATGCCGTACACGCCGTTCGAGAACTCCAGCAGCTCGCCGGCCATGGCGTCGCGCAGGCCGTAGATGCGCGCGATGCCGTCGCCGACGTTCAGCACGGTGCCGACTTCGGCGAGTTCGGTGCCGAGGTCGGCCTGCTGGATCTGCCGCTTGATGACCGCACTGATCTCCTCCGGTCGAATGCTCATCGTCCCACCCTCTGCCCGCCGGCCGGAAGGCGCCGGCGGAAGTGTCGTCCAGAAAACGGGCTTGCGAAAACTCTTGGACCCGCGCCGGTCCCGCGCGACCGGCGCCTCGCCCTCCCCGCGCGGCCGCCGGCCCGCGCTAGCGCACGGCGCGGCGCAGCCGCGCCAGCTTGCCAGCGACGCTGGCGTCGAACACGCGGTCCGCGATGCGCACGCGCACGCCACCGACGAGTTCGGGATTCGTGCGCACCTTCAGGCGCACCGGGCGGTCCCCCGCGAGCCGCCGCACCGCGGCTTCAAGCTCCTTGCGCGCAGGCTCGTCCAGCTCCCTGGCCGTCTCCACGACAGCCTCCACGGTGTCGGCGCGCGCCTCCGCGAGCGCGTGGAAGCGGGCGATGACCTCCGGCAGCTCGGCGATGCGGCCGCGGTCGATCAAGAGGTCGAAGAGACGCAGAACCGGCCGGGGCGCGTCGGGGCCGAGTGCGCCGGCCAGGAGATCGCGTTTCGCCGCCGCCTTGACGACGGGACTGGCCAGGAAGGCGCGCGCCTCCGCGTCCAGCGCCGCCGCGAGGGACTGGAGCAGCCGGTCCCAGGCGTCGACCGCGCCCTGTTCGGCGGCCACCTCAAAGAGCGCCTCGGCGTACGGACGGGCCGCCCGGCTCATCGCGCGCTCCCCACCTCTTCGACGAAACGGTGGACCAGGTCGCGCTGAATCCGGTCGTCCACGGTCTGGTCGAGCACCTTCGCGGCGACCTCCAGCGCCAGGTCGGCCACTTCCTTGCGCAGCTCCGCAAGGGCCTGGTCGCGCTCGCGCCGGATGCTCTCCTTCGCCTGCTCCAGCTGTCGCTCCGCCTGGGCCTTGGCCTCGTCCAGAATCTCCTGCGCGCGCGCGTTCGCGGTCCGCTCCGCCTGCTCCAGGATGCGCCGCGCCTCCGCGCGCGCCTCCTGCAGGGCCCTCGCCGCCTCCTGCTGCAAGCGCACGGCCTCCTCGCGCTGGTTCTCCGCGTCCTCAAGGCTCTTGGCGACGCGGTCCGCGCGCTCGTCCATCAGGGCGCGGATGGGACCGAACACCCACCGCCTCAGGACCCAGAGCAGGACGAGGAAACTGACGATCTGGGCAAACAGGGTGCTGTTCAACCCAAGACTTTCGAAGATCGACAACATCGGCACCCCCTGGGCCTCGCTTCGCGACGCGTCGCCCCACGGCGACACGGAACGGGGGACAGGCCGCCGGCAGAACGGCCCGCCCCCGACCAGGCACGATTACCGGACCACGAAGCCCGCCAACACCACCGCGATGATCGGCAGCGCTTCGATCAAGCCCACGCTGATGAACATGTTCGTGCGCAGCTCGTTGGCCGCTTCCGGCTGGCGAGCCATGCCCTCAAGCATCTTCGACGTGACCATGCCGTCGCCGATGGCGGCGCCCAGCGCGGCCAGGCCAAACGCGATTCCTGCAGACAGGACGTGCGCAACATCGGGCGTCAAATGGGTCACCCCCTTCATGCGTCCAGGCTGTAGAAGGAGATCAATGGTGAGAGGTCACCATCGAAACGTAAGAAAGCGTCAACATCATGAACACGAACGCCTGGATGAAGCCGACGAAGATGCTGAACCCGTACCAGGCGACGGCCGGGATGAAGCCGCCGAAGTAGACCGGGATCTGCGCAAGGAGAAGGATCAGGATCTCGCCGGCGAAGATGTTGCCGTATAGACGGAACGACAGCGTGAGCGGCTTGGACAGCTCTTCGATGATGTTGATGAGCGCGAACACCGGCCAGACGAACGGCAGGTCCGGCCCCTTCAGGTGATGCAGGTAGCCGCGGAGGCCGGTGATCGCGATTCCCGAGAACTGCACAAGGAAGAAGACCATGATGGACAGCCCGAAGGTGGTGTTCAGGTTCGCCGTGGGCGAGCTAAGGCCCGGGATCAGGCCGAAGAGGTTCGACGCTAGGATGAAGACGAAGAGCGCCGCCAGGAGGTTCTCCATGAACGCCTGCTGGCGCGGGTGGATCTGCTCGCCGACGAAGCGGCCGACGACCTCAAGCAGCGTCTCGAAGGCGTTCTGCAGCCCCGTCGGACGCTTCAAGGACGCCCCGCGCACGGCCAGAAGTCCGAGCAATACGATGACGCCCATCACGATCCACGTGTAGACGAGGACCCGGGCGTCGAATGTGAAACCGTGAACATGCCAGAGCCAAGCGGCGCGATGTTCCATCCGGCGGCAGCCCCCTGATGTCAAACGGGCGCGCTAGTGCGCGTCCGACCGATTCCGAGGCACGTTTCTCACGAAGACCCACGTAAAGAGCAGCCAAGAGCCGAAAAAGCCGATCAAAACCGCAACTATGTTAACAGCGGGCCACCTGTTTTGCAACAGCCACAGCGCCGCCACGACAAACAAAAATCGACCCGGCACCCCGCCGCGGACAAGCCGCGCCCCGGCCTCCGGGCCCGCTCGCTCCGCGATCTGGACGCGCCGCAGGAACATCAGGCCGTTCGCGGCGCCCAGGGCCAGGCCGGCGGCCAGGCCGTACGCCACGCCCGGCGCGACGCCAGCGAGCGCGGTGCCCAGCGCGGCGAGCGCTGCCACGCCGATCCACCGGAGTGCGGTACGCGGGGCCGCCACGGGGGTCATCGTCCCCGGTCCCCCCGGGTGATGTCCCGGACCTGGCGCAGCAGGGCGAAAATGCCGAGCCCCATCGCGGCGAAGAGGCCGATGAGGGTGAAGAGCGGAGCCGTGTGCAGCCTCGCGTCCAGCCAACGGCCGCCGGCGACGCCCGCCGCGATCATCAGGGCGAGGCTGAGGCCGATGCCCATGGCGAAACCGAACGCCTTCCAGGCCGACGAGTTCACGGCCGTTTCCTCCCCCCCGCCGCCCCGACGCAGGATGCGGCACGGCCGGCAGCGCCGCGCTCCTTGGCGCGCCGCCCGCCGGCGTCTCGCCCTCAGCCGGCGTGCGGCTCGAACGGTTCCGGCCGCGGCCCGAGTCCCAGCCGGTGCTTGACGGCCGCCACGGTCCGCTCCGCCGCGCGGCCGTCCCCGAAGGGATTCCTGGCGCGAGCCATCCGCTGGTAACGCTCCCGGTCGGTCAATAGCGTTTCCAGCGCGTGGCGGATTTCGTCGTAGCTCGTGCCGGCCAGCCACGCCGTGCCCGCCTCGATGGCCTCCGGCCGCTCCGTGGTGCGGCGCGCGACGATCAGCGGCTTGCCGATGGCCGGCGCCTCCTCCTGGATGCCGCCCGAGTCCGAAAGCACGAAATAGCTGTGCGCCACGACGTACACCCACTCCGGATAGGTGAACGGCTCGCAGAGATGCACGCGCGGCTTGCCGGCCAGGACGCCGTGGACGGCGTCCCTGACGACCGGGTTCGGGTGGACGGAATAGATCACTTCCACGTCCGGGTGAGCATCGACGACATCGCCCACGGCGCGGGCGATCTCCGCGATGGCCCCGTCCCAGTTCTCGCGCCGGTGCGTCTCCACCGCCAGCACCCGCCGGCCTCCCTGCAGGGCCGCCGTCTCCGGGCGGCGCGGCGGCCGCGCGCGTTCGACGGTGTACAGGAAGGCGTCGATGGCGGAGTTGCCCGTGACGTAGATGCGATCCTCCGACACGCCCTCGCGCCGCAGGTGCTCCCGCGCGCGGGGCGTCGGCGCCAGGTGGATCTCCGCGATCGCGTCCGCGAGCAGGCGGTCCATCTCCTCGGGGAACGGGTCCCAGCGGTGGCCGCTGCGCAAGCCGGCCTCCACGTGGCCGCACGGGATCCGCTCGAAGAACGCGGCGAGCGACGCCGCCACCGTGGTGACGGTGTCGCCGTGAACGAGGACGAAGTCCGGCTTCCACTCCCGCAGGACCTCCGCCACGCCGCTGATCGCGCGGGCGGCGATCCGGTCCAGCGACTGGCGGCTCTCCATCAGGTTCAAGTCGGCGTCGGGGCGGATGTCGAAGTGGTCGAGGACGGCATCCAGCAGTTCGCGGTGCTGGGCGGTGACGAGCACGCGGCCCTCCAGGTCCGGATCGGCGGCGATGGCGCGCACGATCGGCGCCATCTTCACCGCCTCAGGGCGGGTGCCGAAGATCGAGACGACGAGCGGCCGGCGCGTCACCGGTCCGACCCGCTCGCCTGCTCCGAACGCGTGGAGACGCGGAGCCGCAATACGTTCACGGCGACGTACAGGGTGAAGCCGACGAACGCCAGCACCATGGTGGAGACGAGCACGGGCAGCCGCACGATGGCGAGCGAGCCGACGGCGAACCAGCCGCTGACGCAATAGAGCAGCAGCACCGTCTCCCGCTGGGTCAGCCCGATGGCCAGCAGGCGATGGTGCAGGTGGCCGCGGTCGGCCTGCATGATGGGCCGGCCGGCGCGCCAGCGGCGCAGGATGGCGAACGCCGTGTCGAAGATCGGCACGCCGAGCGCGAGAATCGGCACGGCCAGCGTGATGAGCGCCGGGGACTTGAGCGACCCCTGGATGGCGACCGTCGCCAGCACGTAGCCGAGGAACATGGAGCCGGCATCGCCCATAAAAATCTTGGCGGGGTTGAAGTTCCACGGCAGGAAGCCCATCGTGCTGCCCAGCAGCGCCGCCGCAAGGAGGACGGCCGCCTCGGGCTGCCCGGTGAGGAGCGCCGAGACGAGCATCGTCATCGCCGCGATGGCCGTGATGCCGGCGGCAAGGCCGTCGAGACCGTCGCTGAGGTTCAGGATGTTGACGATGGCGACGATCCACGCGACGGTGATCGGGATCCCCCAGACGCCGAGCCGCAGGATGCCGCCGAACGGGTTCGTGACGTAATCGATCGAGACGCCTGCCCAGGCCACGGCGGCGGCGATGGCGATCTGGCCGCCGAACTTGACCGCGGCCGGCAGGGGCCGGTAATCGTCGACGATGCCCAGGAGGAGCACGGCCAGCCCGCCGAGGAGCAGCGCGGGCATGTCGTGGCGGCTCAGGAGGCCGCTCGCGGCGATCGCCGCGAGAAACGCGAGGAAGATCGCCACCCCGCCGAGATACGGCACCGGCGAGGTGTGCACGCTGCGCTCGTTCGGCGCGGCCACGAACCCCAGCGAGAGCGCGAGACGGCGCATGAGCGGCGTCACGAGGAACGCCGCCACAAACGCGATGGCGACCGTCTCAAGCAGAAGGTTGACGCTCAACCCGTTCAACTCCCGTGTC
>JADGHN010000022.1 GCA_019683875.1 Clostridia bacterium | reverse complement strand
GGGGGGCACGCGCGGCGCCGGCGCGGCGGGGGGGGCGGGGCGGGCCCGCTGGGGCCCGCCCGGCGCACGTCCGCGTCAGGTCAGTCGCCGACCCTGTTCCCCTTCGGATCGTACTGGGCGACCAGGCGGGGGTCGCCGTTCGTGTCGGGGTTGGCCGACGTGAACTGGTACACGAAGTAGCCGGCGTAGATGTTGTCGCCGATGTCGTCGAAGCCGACGTGGACCAGGGCGCCCTGGTAGTCCTTGATGGCGCGGATGGCCGCCGTGACCTGTTCCCTTGTGGGCTTCTTGCCGCCGTTCTGCTGAATGGCGTTCTTCAACCCCTCCAGGACGACGCCCATGGCGTCATAGCCGTAGATGGCCGAGGGGTCCGGCGTGTCGGCGAACTTGTTCTTGTAGTCCTCGATGAACTTCTTGCCCGCCTCCGTGGAATCCGTCGGCGCGACGATCGAGGTGGCGTACACCCCAATGGCGTTCTCCTTCGCGTTCTCCACCGTACCCTTGGAGAACGTGCCGTCCGGTCCCATGAACTTCGCCTGGATGCCCCGGGTGTGCGCCTGGTTCAGGAGGAGCGCGAAGCCCTGGTAGACGCCGCCGTAGTAGACGAGGTCCGGTTTGGCGTCCGCGATCTTGTTGATCACGTTCGAGAAGTCCGTCTCATCCTTGGCGATGCTCTCCTGCCCGACGACCTGCATGCCGAGCTCCTGGGCCTTCTTCGCGAACGCCTGGGCCACCCCGGTGCCGTAGGCGGTGATGTTGTCGATCACGAAGACGGACTTCACGCCCAACTCCTGCTGCGCGAAGATCGCCCCGACCGGCCCCTGCACGTCGTCACGGCCGACGATGCGGTTGATCTCGGGGTACTTCCACTGGCTGGTCACGTTCGGGTTGGTGTTGAAGGGGGAGACGACCGGCAGGTGACCTTCGTGGTACTTGCCTTCGGACGGAATGATGACGCCCGAATCCAGGTGCCCGACGACCGCCAGCACGTCCGGGTCGGCCGCGAGCTTCTGCGCGTTGGCGACGCCGGTGTTGGGGTCGCCCTTGTCATCCTGCGGGTCGAGCTGGAGCGTGAAGCCCATCTTGGCGAACTCGGGCGCTTCCTGCTCCAGCTTGAGCTGCGCGCCATTTTTCATGGCGATGCCCTGGACGGACTCGTCCCCGGAAAGCGGCGTCTGCGTGGCGATCTTGATGATCGTGCCGCCGCCGCCGCTTTCGCTGGACCCGCCGCCGCCGCAACCGCCGACGAACGCGACCAGGCCCAAGACGAGCATGGCCGTGCCGATCCGCCGTGTCAATCCTGACGCCATCGTCTCACTCCTCACCTACGGGATGATATGGGGGCACCCATTTCTCTAGAGCCCATCCAACTCCTGCCAGCCCAGCTTGCCCCCCGGCGGATCGCGCCCCCGATTCGCCGCTGGCCTCCTGGCCGTTTCGTCACCGGGCCGATATGATTCCTGACACTATGTCTTGACGGGTGAACTCGGTCTGGCATAGGCTGGAAACGCCGGACGCGACCAGCTCTTCCTCTTCCCACAACGTGTCCCGGACAACGTCCTCCAGGTGCACGGGAAGAAGGGGGTCTTTGGAGAGGGCCACCCGTTCGAACAGAAGGCGCGCGTGTTCGGCATCGTGAAGCCAGCCGCTGAACACGGTCTGCTCGGCGACCCGTTCGTCGCGGTCGGCCTCGCGATGGATCTCAATTGCGTAGCGTCCCGTATCCGCGGCTGCCCAAAGGCGATAGCGATACCGCGCGCGCTTGCCCTCCACTTCAAGATCCCGCGTGGTTTCCCGCAGGCACAGCAAGCGCGGACGGTGGCATTCGATCATGCAGAACCTCCTTCATTCATTGCGGATGAAGCCGAGCACCCGGCATGCGGATCAAGGGCAGGTAGTCACGCAATTTCGCTACTTTTGGGTCACGTCCTCCTCCCTTCGTCAGCAACTTTTCGACAAAAGTCGACCAATTTACCCAATGCGTGGGAAAACAGCAAAACAAGCGGCGCCCGATCGGGCGCCGCTTGATCGATTTCTTTATGTTTTATTGAACTCTGTTTAGCGTGAATGAACAGCCGGCGGCGCAGTCACGAAGCGGCGGCCGCGCTGAGCAGCAGGGCCTCAGGCCGCGCCGCACCCTCGCGCTCCATGCGCTTGGCGACGAGGTAGTCATGCAGCCCCTCGCACGCCCTGCGCGCGCCGTAAATCGCGTGCACGACCGTCTTTGCGCCCGTCACGCAGTCGCCGGCGGCGAAGACGCCGGGCACACTGGTCTGGCCGTTCGCGTCGACGATGATGCCACCCCAGTTCGCGACCTCCAGGCCTTCCGTGGAGTCGGCCAGGTCGCGCTCCGGCTTGTAGCCGACCGCCAGGATGGCCGTGTCGATGGGGAGCTGGAACTCGCTGCCGGGCACCGGCTGCACGCGGGGCCGGCCGGAGCGGTCCGGCTCGCCCAGTTCCATGCGGATGAGCTCCACCGCGCAGAGCTTGCCCGATTCATCGGCGATGAACCGCGTCGGGTTGACGAGGTACATGAACCGGCCGCCCTCGTGCTTGACGTGCTCGATTTCGATCGGGCGGGAGGGCGCCATCTCTTCCGTTCGACGATACGCGACGATGACGTCCTTGGCGCCCAGGCGCAGCGACGTGCGCGCCGCGTCCATGGCCGTGTCGCCCGCGCCGACGATCAGCACGCGATCGCCGACGCGCACGCGCTCCTGGACCGGAATGCCGTAATCCCGGGACAGCAGCTCTTCCGTGGCCCTCATGAGGAAGTCCTTGGCGGTCCAGACACCGGGGAGATCCTCCCCCGGAACGCCGGGCGTGGCCGGCTGGTTCGCGCCCGTGGCAATGAAGACGGCGTCAAAACCCTCGCGTTCCATGAGTTCCTTGACGGTGACGTCCTTGCCCACGCGCACGCCGGTGCGCACCTTGACGCCGAGGCGGAGCAGCTTTTCCACCTCGAGGTCGATGATGCGCTGGGGCAGCACGTATTCGGGAATGCCGTAGGCCATCACGCCGCCGTAGAGGTGCCACGAGTCGAAGATGGTGACGTCGTAGCCCTTGCGGGCCAGGAACCAGGCGGCCGCGAGTCCGGCCGGGCCCGCGCCGATGACCGCCACGCGCTGGCCGGTCGCCTCCCCTTTCCAGCTGGAGAGGTCGATCTCGTCGAGGTGCGAGAGCGCGTAGTCGCCCATGAATCGCTCAAGGGCGCCGATGCGGATCGGATCGCCGTGGTTGATGACGACGCAGTAGCCCTCGCACTGGCGCTCCCACGCGCAGACGCGCCCGGTGCAGGAGGCCAGCGGGTTCGCCTCCCAATCCAGCAGCGCGGCGTCGATCAGGCGTCCTTCCTGAATGAGGCCGATGAAATCACGGATGGGGTTATGGTTCGGGCAGCCCTCCTGGCAGTAGGGCGTGCCGCACTGCAGGCAGCGGTCGGCTTCGGCCTTCGCCTCTTCGAACGTGAGATAGCCGAGGTTGACCTCGTCCCAGCCGGCGAGCGCCTTGTCGCGGTCGAGCTGGTGCCGTTCGACCTCTTTCCACGAAAACAGGGACATGGTAAAGCTCATAGCCGATTCCCCTAACTTGTGAAAGCGTGAACAAGGCCAGCCGAACGACGCTGCGATACACCGAACTTTACGTAATGATGCTAACACGGATCCGTTCGCGGCGCAAAGATGGGCTCACGAGCCGCTTGAGGGAAGCTCATCCAGCGCCTGCTCCAACGCGGTCCACGCCAGAGTGGCGCACTTCACGCGCACCGGAAACTTCGATACGCCCACCAGCGCGGTCGCGTCGCCCAGCGCTTCGTCCTCTTCCCCGGTGCGGAGCATCGCCTTGAAACGCGCGACGGCCTCGCGCGCGTCCGCCAGCGTTCCGCCTTTCACAAGCTGCGTCATCATCGATGCGGAGGCGAGCGAGATGGAACAGCCCCGCCCCTCGAACATGATATTCGCGACGCGGTCATTGTCGACGACGAGATCGAGGTGGAGCTCGTCGCCGCACAGCGGGTTTTCCGCGTTCAGCGACACGGTGGCGCCGTCCAGGCGCCCGCGGTTGCGCGGCGAGCGGTAGTGGTCGAGGATCACTTCCTGGTACAGGTCAGCGAGCGACATGGCCGAAGAACTCCCTTGTCTTCTGCAGCGCCTCGACGAGGACATCCGCGTCGGCGGTGTCGTTGTACACGTAGAAACTCGCGCGCACCGTCGCCGCCACGCCGAGCTCCTTCATGAGCGGCTGGCAGCAGTGGTGGCCCGCCCGCACCGCGACGCCCTCCTGGTCGAGGACCTGGCTGACGTCGTGGGGGTGGATGCCCTCGAGGTTGAACGCGATGAGCCCTGCGCGGCCGTCGCGCGGCCCGTACAGCTCGATGCCCGGCACCTCTTCAAGCCGGCGGTACGCGTACGCGATGAGCTCCTCCTCGTGCCGCCGCACGTTCTCCATGCCGAGCCCCTGCAGGTAGTCGATGGCCGCGGCGAGCCCGATGGCGCCGGCGACGTTCGGCGTGCCCGCTTCAAACTTCCAGGGGATCTCGCGCCACGTCGACGACTCCAACCCGACGATGCCGATCATCTCGCCGCCGCCGAGGAACGGGTCCATCGCCTCAAGGAGTTCCGTCCGCGCCCAGAGGACGCCGATGCCCATGGGTCCGAGCATCTTGTGGCCGGAGAAGGCGAAGAAGTCGCAGTCGAGCGCTTGCACGTCGACCGGCATGTGCGGCACGCTCTGCGCCCCGTCGACGAGGATTTTCGCCCCCGCCGCGTGCGCGGCGCGCGCGAGGGTCTCCACCGGGTGCACCGTGCCGAGCACGTTCGAGGCCTGCGCCACGGCCAGAAGGCGCACGCCCTCCAGGAGCCGGTCGAGGTCCGAGAGGTCCAGGCGGCCGTCCTCCGTGAGCCGGATGTAGCGCAGTCGCGCCCCCGTCTCCCGGGCGACCAGCTGCCACGGGATGAGGTTCGAGTGGTGCTCGGCGACGGTGAGGAGGATGACGTCGCCCGGCTTGAGGTTCTTGCGCGCCCAGCTGTAGGCGACGAGGTTGATGGCCTCTGTGGCGTTGCGCGTGAAGACGACGCCCGCCGCGTCCGGCGCGTGGATGAAGGCCCGCACCTTCTCCCGGGCGGCCTCGTACTGTTCCGTGGCCTCGGCCGCCAGCTGGTGGATGCCGCGGTGCACGTTGGCGTTCGTGTGACAGTAGTACCGGGCCACGGCGTCGATCACCGCGCGCGGCTTCTGCGACGTCGCGGCGTTGTCCAGGTAGACGAGCCGCTTGCCGTGGACGTCGCGCTCGAAGATGGGGAAGTCTCGCCGCACGACGCGCGGGTCGAACATGCGACTCACCTTCTCTTTAGGAAAGCTTGCGCTCGATGAGGCGCTCGAACTCCTGGCGGACGCTCTCCAGCGGCACCTGCTCCATGATGGGCTCAAAGAAGCCGCGCACGATGAGCTTGGTCGCCGTCTTCTTCGAAAGGCCCCGGCTCATGAGATAGAACAGCTGGGACTCGTCGACCTGTCCGGTGGTCGCGGAGTGCGAGGCCTGCACATCGTTCTCGTCGATGTACAGGCTCGGGATGGCGTCGGCGCGCGCGCCCCGCTCGAGAACCAGGGCGTGCGCCGCTTCGAAGGAACTCGTCTGCTTCGCGCCCCGCTTGATTTCGATGTCGCCGCGGAAGACGCAGCGGCCCTGCCCGGCAAGCGCGCCGCGGACGTCCATGTTCGCGCTGGTCTGCGTGCCGGTGTGCAGGTTCGTCTGGTACAGGTCGTGGTGCTGCACGCCCGAGGAGAAGAAGACGGTGACGCTCTTCGACTCCGCCCCGCGCCCGATGTGCTCCGTCAGGAAGGAGCTGCGCGCGGTGCGGCCGCCGAATTCGCCGAACGCCCAGGTGAGGCGGGAGTCGCGGCCCGCCATGCGACCCTGCCGGTGGGCGAAGCTCCACATGTCCTCGTCCCAGTCCTGCAGGCCCACGTACTTCAGCTGGGCCCCGTCCGCCAGGACGACCTCCACGATGTTGGCGTCGAGCCCGATGCGGCCGCCCTCGCCGGCCTGCGACTCGATCAGCGCGCAGGAGGCATGTTCGTCCAGCACGACGAGCGTCCGGCTGATGGTGGCGTCCGCCGCGGCCGACCGCCAGCGCAACGTCTGCAGCGGCAACTCCACGGCCACGCCCCGGGGCACGTAAAGGAAGAAGCCGCCCGTCCACAGCGCCGTGGCCAGCGCCGTGAACTTGTCGCGATCCGCCGGCACGACCGTTCCGAGCGCGTCGCGCACCTTGTCCGGGTGCTCCCGGGCCGCCGTCTGCAGGTCGCAGAAGATGACGCCCTGCCGTTCAAGCGCGTCGCCGACCTGGCGGAAGGCCGGGGTGCCGTCGATCTGCACGAGGCTGTGCGCCGTGCCGGCGCCGCCCAGCGCCCGGCGCACGCTCTCCGGGAGTTCGTCCGCCGCGCGGAACGCCTCCCCCGGTACCCACGCGCTGAACTCCATCAGCGGAAGCGGGCGCAGGTTGATGCGGTTCCAGACTTCCATGTGGCGGTCGGGCACCGGCAGCTCGACGAAGCGGCGCCAGGCCGCGACGCGCGCCTCCGTGAGCCAGTCCGGCTCGCCCCAAGAGCGGGAGAGGTCCGCGACGACGCGCTCGTCGACGTCGCTGAGCTTGGGCGCGCGCGGGAGGGTGTCAACGGGCATCCGGGGCGACCTCCTCTTCGACCTCTTCGAGGCCGAGCTCGCGGCGCAACCAGTTGTAGCCGCTCTCCTCCAGCTTCTCGGCCAGGTCGCGGCCGCCGGAGCGCACGATGCGCCCGTCGAACATGATGTGCACGTAGTCGGGGACGAGGTAGCGCAGGATGCGCGAGTAGTGGGTGATGCAGACCACGCCGAGCTCCGGGCCGCGCAGGCGGTTCACGCTCTCCGCGACGATGCGGACGGCGTCGATGTCGAGGCCGGAGTCCGTTTCGTCCAGAATGGCGATCTTGGGCTGCAGGACGGCCAGCTGCAGCATCTCGTTGCGCTTCTTCTCGCCGCCGGAGAAGCCCTCGTTCAGGTACCGGTTCGCGAATGCGTGGTCCATCTGGAGAACGTCCATCTTCTCATGAAGGAGTTTGAGGAACTCGCGGGCAGGGATCTCCTCGCCGCGCACCTCGTTAAGTGCGGTGCGGAGGAAGTTGGCGACGGTGACGCCCGGCACCTCGCTGGGGTACTGGAACGCCAGGAAGAGCCCGGCGCGGGCACGCTCGTCAGGGCCCATGGCGAGGACGTCCTCGCCGTTCAGCGTCACCTTGCCGCCGGTGACCTGGTAGCGCGGGTGACCCGCCAACGTGAAGGCCAGCGTGCTCTTGCCGGCGCCGTTGGGACCCATGATGGCGTGCACTTCCCCGCCCTTGACCTCCAGGTCCACACCCTTCAGAATCGGGTTTCCCTCGACTTCCGCCTGCAGGTTCTCGATGACGAGCTTCGGAACGGCCACGGACGTCCTCCCTCACTCTAAATCCTAGTGATCCAGTCGGAATTTAGGCACCGGTCCCATTATAGTCGTGCACGGGCGGGGGCTCAAGCAAAGGCCTGAATGACGCGGCGCCGGTCCGTGATGAGGACGTCGACGCCCCAGCGGGCCAGGGCCTTCGCCCGTTCCGGATGATTCACCGGCCAGGCGGCGACTTCCAGACCAAGCTGGTGGACCTGGCGCACGAGCCAGGGCGTGAGAAGAAGGTGCCAGAACGCCACCCCGGCCAGTTCGCCGCGCCGCGCGTTCCGGACGGCGAGACCCGTCGCCCACGTGCAGTTGAGCCACAGACGGGCGTTCGAGCGCCGGCGGCGCAACGCCAGCAGCGGTTCGAGCTCGAACGAGGAAAAGATGAAGTCGAGATCGCGCCCGGCCGAGCAGGCGTCGTGGACGGCCGATGCCAGCATCTCCGCATCCCCGTGCTGGGGTTTGAGCTCGACGTCGACGGTGGTGCCGGGCGGCAGGTCCCGCAGCACCTCCGCGAGCGTGGGCACGTGCACGGTGGTGACGACGCGGCCGCGCCACCGGACGGAGCAGAGGCGGATCTCCTCGCTGTCGAGCTCGTCCACGCACCCGCGAGCCTCGGTGGTCCGGCGCATGTCGACGTCGTGGACGACGACCGGAATGCCGTCGCGCGCGAGCCGGACGTCCAGCTCCACGCCGTCCGCACCGGCTTCGAGGGCCTTGCGAAAGGACGACAGGGTGTTCTCGGGCGCTTCGGAGGGAAGGCCCCGGTGGCCGAGGATCAACGGGTGTCGACGGGGTTCCATGTCACCGGCCTCTTGGCTACTTGTTTGTATTCGTTTTAAACTAGTATTGGTTTTGCGACGTTCTGTACAAGGGGGGCGTGATCGTGCGAGCCGAAACGGTCGCCGAACGCCTGCGGGCCCGCGGATTCCGGCTCACGGCGCCGCGCTGGGCCGTCATCCGGTATCTCGAGGGCAACGACCGTCACCCGACGGCGCAGGAGATCTTCGAAGCCCTGCACCCGCAGTACCCTGGGTTAAGTCTTACCACCGTATACAACACGCTGTCGACCTTGCAGGAGATCGGCGCCTTGGCCGCCCTGCCGAACGGCCCGGACGGGCAGCGGTTCGACCCGAACCTGGAGCCGCACGCCAACCTGATCTGCCGCGAGTGCGGCCGCGTCGTCGACGTGCCCGCGGACGGCCTGGCCGAGCTTCTTCGCGGCATGGCCGAACGGGCCGGGTTCGAGCTCCCGGCGTACGTCGTCGACGTCCACGGTCGCTGCGCCGCCTGCCGCGCAAAGGAGGCCGCTTCGTGAGCCGGTGGCTCTGGCTTCCGCCCGCCGCCACGGCCGTCCTGGGTCTCGCCGCTTGGCAGGCCGGCGCGCACGGCCACCCGACGGCCGCGCTCGCCGGGTGGCTGCTCGCGTACGTCGCGGGCGGCGCCGAATCGGCCTGGGAGGGCCTGCGATCCCTCGCGCGCGGGCGCGTCGACGTCGACTTCCTCATGGTCGTGGCGGCGATCGGCGCTGCCGTCGTCGGCCGCTGGGAGGACGGCGCCATCCTCTTCTTCCTCTTCTCGACCAGCAACGCGCTTCAGGAGTACGCGCTGAACCGCACGCGCCAGGCGGTGAGCGCGCTCATGGGACTGCGGCCCGACACGGCGACGGTCGTCGACGAGGCCGGCGAGCGCCGCGTGCGGGTCGAGGACGTGCCGCTGGGCGCGCGGGTCGTGGTGCGTCCGGGCGAGCGCATCCCGCTCGACGGCAAGGTGGTCGAAGGCGCGTCGTCCGTCGACCAGTCCGCGATCACCGGGGAGTCGGCGCCGGTGCCGAAGGAGCCGGGCGACGACGTCTTCGCCGGCACGGTGAACCTCGACGGCGTCCTGGAGTTCCGCGTGGAACGGACGGCGGAGCAGACGACCCTCGCGCGTCTGGTCGCGCTTGTCGCGGAGGCGCAGGAGCGCAAGGCGCAACTGCAACTGTGGACGGAGCGCTTCGAGGAACGGTACTCCCTCGTGGTGCTGGCCGGCACGGCGCTCACGCTGCTCGTCCCGCTGCTCCTGTGGCATGAACCGTTCGCACAGAGCTTCTATCGCGCGATGACCGTGCTGGTGGCCGCGTCGCCCTGCGCCGTGGTCATCGCCGCGCCGGCCGCGGTCCTGTCGGCGCTCGCCTCCCTCGCGCGCCACGGCGTGCTCGTGAAGGGAGGCGCGCACCTGGAGCGGCTGGCGACGATCGACGCTGTCGCGTTCGACAAGACGGGCACGTTGACCAGCGGCCGGCCGCAGGTGGTGGCGGTGCACGCGGCCCCCGGGTACGCGGAGCCGGACGTCGTGGGCCTCGCGGCGGCGCTGGAGGCCCGGGTCGACCACCCCCTTGCGCACGCGATCCGCCAGCGCGCCTCGGCGCTGGCGGCGCCCGCGCCGGCGGTGACCGACATCCAGGCAAGGGCCGGCCGCGGCGTGGCGGGCCGCCTCGTCGAATCCGGCCAGGCGGCGTACGTCGGCAGCCCGGCATTCATCGGCGACCTTGGCGTCCGCGTTCCGGACGCGCTCGTGGACGCCGTGCGCCGGCACGAGGAGGCCGGCGAGACGGTCGTGGTCGTGGCGCTGGGCGAGGAGGCCGTCGGCGTGATCACGATGATGGACCGCCCGCGGCCGCAGGCGGCCGCCGCCCTTCAAGAGCTGCACGCCGCCGGCGTGAAGGAGATCGTGATGCTGAGCGGCGACCAGCCGCGGGTCGTGGAGCGCGTGGCCGCGGGGCTCGACATCGACACGGCCTACGGCGGGCTGCTCCCGGAGCAGAAGGTCGCGATCCTCAAGACGCTCGGCAAGACGCGCCGGGTGGCGATGGTCGGCGACGGCATCAACGACGCACCGGCCCTTGCCTCGGCGACGGTCGGCGTCGCCATGGGCGGCGCGGGAACCGACGTGGCCCTGGAGGCGGCGGATGTGGTGCTCATGGGCGACGACCTCCGCGCGCTGGCGTACGCCATCCGCGTGGCGCGCCGCACGCAGGCCGTCATCCGCCAGGGATTGGCGTTCGCGGTCGCGGTGATCGTGGTGCTCGTCGCGCTGGCGCTGTCCGGCCGGATCGGGCTGCCGGTGGGCGTCGTCGGCCACGAGGGCAGCACGGTCGTGGTGGTGCTCAGCGGGCTCAGGATGCTGCTCGCCACGCCGCGCCACGCGCGCGTGACGGCGCGGGCCGGTGTGGGCCAGGTGGAGATGGCCGAGCGGGACGCGCCGAACCCGGCACAGTGAGGTCTTGGACACACGGGTGCAATGCCGAAAAAACGGCCCCGAAGCTTCGGGGCCGTTCAAAACTGGTGCGCTCGGCGGGGCTCGAACCCACAACCTTCGGCTCCGGAGGCCGACGCTCTATCCATTGAGCTACGAGCGCGACATCTTGAATTATACCGTCTCCTGCCCGCCACGCACAAATCCTTTGCGTCGCGGGCAGGCAGACGGCAGGCGATCGCGTGGCCGCGACCGGCGGGGGCTCAGTCCGTCAGGAGCCCCTTCTGCACGAGAAAGTCGTGCGCCACCTTCTCCACCTTCTCGCCCTTCTCGTCGACCAGATAATTGAGCTGCTGCATGTCGGCGTCACTGATCTTTCCGCCAAGCGCATTCAGCACGTCCTCGATCTCCGGATGCGCCTTCAGCGTATCCTCTCGGACAACCGGTGCGGCGTAATACGGAGGGAACAGATGGCGGTCGTCCTCCAAAGTCTTGAGGTGGTAGGAGAGCAGCTGACCGTCCGTGGCGAACGCGTCCGTCACGTCGATGTTATGCGTACTCATGGCTTTGTACTTGAGTCCGGTGTCCATGGCCTTCGTATCCTTGAACTTCAGACCATACACGCGGGTGAGCGCCGGATAGCCATCGTCCTGGCGGTTAAAGAACTCCTGCTCCGCACCGAGCACGAAGTCCTGGTCCACCTTCGCGAGGTCGGACACCGTCTGCAGCCCGTACGTCTTCGCATCGTCCTCGCGAACGGCCATGACGTAGGTGTTGTTGAAGCCGAACGGCTGGAGCCACTTCAGACCATATTTCTGGTTGTACTGCTTCTGAACCTCGTCGTATACGGCTTGGGGATCGGTCTTCACCGGTTCTTTCAGGACCTCCACAAGGCCCGTGCCCGTGTAGTCGGGATAGAGGTCGACCTGGCCAGCCTTCAGTGCATTGAAGTTCACGAGTGTACCGCCGAGGTTGAGCTTGCGCACCACGTGGAGGCTTGTCTTGGCCTCCAACAGTTGGGCCATCATCTCGCCCAGGATGATGTTTTCCGTGAAGTTCTTCGACCCGATCGTGATCGTGTCGCCGCTACTGCTGCCGCTGCCGCCACCGCAGCCGGCTGCGAGCAGAAGACTCAGACCCACGGCCGCGGCCGTCATCCAGCGCAAGAAGCTCCGCCGAATACGCATGTGCCTCACCTTCCTCTTGAGCTTGTCACTTGATTTGTCATGCGGCTCGCGCCCGCACCCGCCCACGCCCAATTCGGCCCGTGTCGTGTCATGCCGTGACGGTCCGCACGTGCGGGGTCAGCAGGCGCTCCACGGCCGCGAGCACCGCGTCACTGAGGGCGGCCAGCCCCGCGGCGGGAATAGCCCCGGCGATCACCATGGCATTGCCCGCGGATCCGGTGAGCTGGATGCCCCGGTAGATGACGGCGCCCAGCCCGCCCGCGCCAAACAGCACTCCGATCGTCGTGATGCCGATCGCTGTCACAAGCGCCACGCGAATGCCTGCGAGAATGACCGGCAGGGCGAGCGGCATCCGTACAGACGTGAGGACCTGCCACTCCGTCATGCCCATGCCCCGTGCCGCCTCGATGAGCGTGGCGTCACCGGCTCGGATGCCCGCGACCGTATTGCGAGCGATGGGCAGAAGCGAATACAGCACCAGCCCGGCGATGAGCGTTGCATCGCCGATGCCCAGCACCATCATCAAAAGCGCGAGCAACGCCAGGCTTGGAATCGTTTGAATGACATCGACGATCGCCAGCACCTGCTCGCTGATTCGGGGACGGTCAGCCAGCAGAACGCCGAGCGGCACCGCGATCAGCGTGGCCAACCCCACCCCCGCCGCCGACAGCAGGAAGTGCTGCTCCGTAAGCCGCAGGATCTCTGGAGCATTTGCGACAAGGTAGTCGAACATCGCTCCCCTCCTTCCCACACCGGGTGTGCGCGGACCCGCGCCGTCAGGTGGCCCCGCGACCATGCGGGGCGCGTCGGACCCGCGCGTTCACACAAGGGACGTGCGCAGGCCGCGAGGCGTGAGCGCGCGTTCCAACCAACCGAAGCCGAAGTTCGCGGCGATGGCCAGGAGGGCCGCAGGAACCGCGCCCAGGAGGACGAGGTGCAAGTCGTACGTGGCGATGCCGCTGATGATGAGATCGCCCAGGCCGCCAGCGCCGATGAAGGCTGCGAGCGTGGCCCAGGAGATCAGGTAGACGGCGGAAACCCTCACACCGGCCAGAATGACCTGCCGCGCCAGGGGCATCTCCACCTGCCACAGCACCTGGTTGCGGGTCATACCCATCGCCCGTGCGGCCTCCACCAGCACGGGATCCACGCCGGAGATTGCGGTGTAGGTGTTGCGGACGATCGGCAGCAGCGAATAGACGAGCAGCACGACGAACGCTGGCAGGAACCCGATGCCGAGCACCGGCAACGCGAAGCCGAGAAAGGCCAGGCTGGGGATCGTCTGCACGATGCCGATGACCGCCAGCACCTTCTCGGCAAACCGGCGCCGTCGTGAGAGGTAGATGCCGACGGGGACGGCCACAAGGGTTCCCAGCGCGACCGCGCCGAACGACAGCATTACATGCTGGCCCGTCGCCGTCCACAGATCGTTCATGCGCCCTCACCCCACACGGCCGAGGCCAGCGCGTCGACCATCGATGTGCGCGTGACAAGGCCGTGAAGGACGCCGCTTTCATCAACCACCGGCAGGAGCCGCAGACCGGACGCCCGCATCAGCGTGAACGCCTCCTGCGCGAGCGCGTCAGGAGCGATCACGGGCACGTCCTTGCGACAGAGCTCGCCGACCGTCATCCGCTGGACTCGCTCCGGCACATCATCGATGTGCAGAACGCCGGCGAACCGGTCGCCCTCGACGACCAGGACGGTGTCGACGCGGCGGCGCTTCATCCGTTCGACGGCCTCGGCGACGCCGCGATGGGCCTCCATGACGACGGGCTTGCGCAGCATGACGTCTTCCACCCGCTCCACGGCGGGCTTGACGCGCCGCTTGCCGACAAACGCTTCTACGAACTCGTCGGCCGGATTGCGAAGGAGGTCTTCTGGGGGCGCCGCCTGCACGACGACGCCGTCGCGCATGATCACGACGCGATCCGCGAGCTTGAGCGCCTCGTCCATGTCATGCGTGACGAAGATGATCGTCTTGTGCAGCTTCGACTGCAACGACTTCAATTCGTCCTGCAGGGTTTCCCGGGTGATCGGGTCGAGTGCGCCGAACGGCTCATCCATGAGGATCAGGGGAGGCTCCGCGGCGAGCGCGCGGAGCACGCCGATCCGCTGCTGCTGCCCCCCCGACAGCTGGTGCGGATAGCGATCGGCGTACTCGTCCGGATCCATCCCGACCAGCGTCAACAGCTCCCGCACGCGTGCCTCCCTGCGCTCCTTCGACCAACCGAGGAGGCGAGGCACGAGTTCCACGTTCGCCGCGATGGTCATGTGCGGGAAGAGCCCGATTTGCTGGATCACGTAGCCGATGGACCGGCGGAGCTCGACCCGGTCCAGGGTGCGAACGTCCTGCCCGTCCACGTAGATGGAGCCGCTTGTGGGCTCGATCAACCGGTTCACCATCTTGAGGGTCGTCGTCTTGCCGCAGCCACTGGGACCGATCAGGCACACGAACTCGCCCTTTTCGATTTCCAGGTCCAGGTCCCGCACTGCGAAGCGCCCGTTGGGGTAGGCCTTCGTGACGTGTTCAAAACGGACCACACGATGCCTCCTTTACCGGGGTTTTGGTAGTGACAAAAAAGCCCGAGAAGACTCGAGCTTTGTCGTCTTCTTTTTAAATTTCGCTCTTTCAGCCGGAAAACGCAGCTAAACGAGCGATCTAACCACAGAATATCGCATGACCAACGTGCAGGTCAAATTACACGCACGGAACACGAACATGAGACGTTCGGCGAGCAGCCCGTGCGTTCAGATTTTCCCAAGTAGCAGCGCGCCGCCCATGCACAGGAAGGCGCCGCCCGCCAGGACGCGGAGCAGCCGCGGCGGGACGATGGCGCTCAACACGTCGCCGAACAGCACGCCCAAGAAGGTCGCCAACAACAGCGCCAAGCCGGCGCCGAGAAAGACGGGAGCGTTCGCGCGACTCTCCGCCACGAGCGTCATCGTGAGCAGTTGGGACTTGTCGCCGAGCTCGGAGAGGAGCACGAGACCGAAGGACACGAGGAACACGCGCCACTCCACGCCAGCCGCCCCCCCCACGCCAACCGTATGCCGGGAGGCGCCCGGCGAGACGCTTCGGGTCAGAGCGTCACCTGGTCCAGCAGGACGGGTTCCGTCCATTCCGCGAGAAGGTCGACGCGCGCCTGATACGTGCCGCTGGGCAGGTTCGTGAACGTGGCCTCGAACCACTGGCCCGGCTCGAGGAACTGGCTCCAAAAGCTGCGCCGCGTGGGATGATTGACGTAGAACGTCTGCACGCGCCCCGCCTCGTCCAGGAGCGCCAGCCGCCACATGCGATGGTCCTTGAAGAACAACTGCACCGGACGGTCCTTGTCGTTGACGGCACGCACGTGAAGGGCTCGAGGCAACGGGGTCGCGATGATGCGCAAGTCGGTGAACCGTCCCTTCCAGTCCGCACATCCACAGCCGCGAGGATTCGGGCCGCCACTCGACCATTTTACTGCGCTTTCTCCCCTTCGCGCCAATCGGGTATGATGCTCCAGGGAAAGGATACCTGCGGCGCGTTCAAGGCACGCTTGACGTGCCGGAAGGAGGAGTCCCATTGGCGGCATCCATCGTTCGCGAAAACGCGTTTGAGATCTTCGGTGGCCCGCAGGCGCTCGTCGGGCCGGAGTTGAAGCCCGGGGACAAGGCGCCGGACTTCACGGTCGTCGACATGAACTTCAAGCCGGTGCGTCTCGCGGACTTCAAGGGCAAGGTGGCCGTGCTGGCGTCCGTTCCTTCGCTCGACACCTCCGTCTGCAACCGCGAGGCGAACCGCTTCGGCGAAGAAGCCCTCAAGCTCTCGGACGACATTCAAATCGTCACGGTCAGCATGGACCTGCCGTTCGCGCTGAAGCGCTGGTGCCAGGCGAACAACTCGGAGCGGCTGATCGCCGCCTCGGACCACCGCGACGCCTCCTTCGGCGAGGGATACGGCGTGCTCCTGCGCGACTATCGGCTCCTCTCGCGCGCCGTCTTCGTCGTCGATCGCGCCGGCACCCTGCGGTACGTCGAATACGTGCCCGTGGCCGGCCAGGAGCCGAACTACGAGGCCGTCCTGAACGCGGCCAGGGAGGCCGCGAAGGCGTAAGGCCGGCAGCGTGGCCGGCGCATACCGCGCGCGGCGGACCGGGCAACGTATGGGAAAAGGAGGGTGCCCGTGTCCGCCGCGTGGCTTTTGCTCGGCGTGCCGCTGGCGACGCTGCTGCTGGCCGTGGCCGCGTTCGCGCTGGCCTTTCCCTGGATCGTGCGGCGCATCATCCACCACCTGTTGAACAAGCCGATGAGTGACACCCTCGCCGAGCTCTACGTGTCGACGAAGTCGACGACGCCCATGCAGCTCTTGTACCTTTCCATCCGCTCCGCCACCGGAGACATGGTCATCCGTCCGATGGGCTCCGCCCGGCCGTCCAAGGGCTTTGACGACCTCATCTTCGTGCCGGCGCAGCTGGCGCGCCGGCCGCTGGACGCCGACGTGCCCGTGGAGCTGGAGGCGACCCTCGGCCGCCGGGCCCGCCGCCCCCTGCGCATGTCGATGCCGCTCCTCATCTCCGGCATGGCCTACGGCCTCGCTCTCACCCGCAACGCGCGGCTGGCCCTCGCGAAGGGCGCGCGCATGGCCGGCGTTCCGCTGAATTCCGGACAGGGGCCGGTGTTTCCGGAGGAACGGCGCCTGGCGGGCGCATATGTCCTGCAGTTCGGGCGCTGGGCATGGAACCGGGACCCCGAGCTCCTCAAGTCCGTCGACATGATCGAAGTGCAGGTCGGCCAGGGCGCGATGCCCGGCAACGCCGTGGTCGCCACGCCGGACGAGATCGGGCCCGAGATTCACAAGCTCATGGGGCTGCCGCCCAGCGCCGCGCCGGACATCCATGCGCACCTCTTTCTGGAGGACCCTGCGCGGCCGGCCACGCTGAAGGAAGTTGTGCAATACCTGCGGTCCGTCAACCCGGACGTGCCGATCGCGATCAAGATGGGCGGCGGCGACGATGTCGAAGCCGACATCGACGTCGCGCTGGAGGCCGGGGTGGACGTCATCGTCATCGACGGCACGGAAGGCGCCACGGGGAACGCGCCCATCACGCTCTCCGACCACTTCGGCCTGCCGTCGCTGGTCGTCCTCTCCCGCGCGGTTCGCCACCTTCGGCGGCGCGGCGCACGGGAACGTGTGGACCTCGTCCTCTCGGGCGGCCTGCGCGAGCCCGGCGACTTCCTCAAGGCGTACGCGCTGGGCGCGGACGCCGTGGCGATCGGAACGGCGGCCATGTTCGCCATCGCACACAAGCAGATCACGCAGGTCTTCCCGTACTACCCGCCGACGGACCTCGTCTTCTACCGGTCGCGGCCGCAGATCCCGCTGGACGTCGACCAGGGCGCCGAGGGACTCCACAACTACCTCATGAGTTGCAAGCGGGAGATGGAGCTCGCCATCCGCACGCTGGGCAAGCGGTCCTACCGTGAGCTCACGCCCAGCGACCTCGTCACGCTGGATCGCGAGATCGCCGAAGCGACCGGCGTGCGGTACGCCTGGCTGCCGCCCGAGGCGGCCCCCGGCGGCGGCGGGCACGCGCCCGGGGCCGGGGACGCGGCGGCACCGGACGCGCGCGCGCTCGCCGCAGCCCGCGCGGGCACCGGTGGCCGTCATCGCGCCTGAAGCCATCGCATGCCGCCCGCACGCGCCACACGTGGATTGACGGATCGTTGACAATTGCCGGATACAAAGATTCCAGGCCTATCCCACGAATGGGGGGGATCCCACATGCTGCGCAATTTCCGGTGGCGACAGATTCCGGCATTGATCCTGGCCGCGTTCCTCATCGGCGCCGCGTTCGACGCGGGCGCCAAGGTCGTCGACGGCGCGTGGCCGGGTGCCGCGTCCAACGATCAAGTGCTCGCGGAAGGCCGCGCGTCCTCCGCGCCGACCGGCGCCACGGCGGCCGCGTCCGTGCCGGACATCGCGAGCATCGCGGAGAAGGCGCGCCCGGCCGTGGTGTGGATCGAGACGACGAGCCACACCGGAGGCGGGCCGGACCTGCCGTTCATGGACGACCCGCTGTTCCGCCAATTCTTCGGCAGCGTCCCGATGCCGCAGCAGGTGCAGCACGGGCTCGGGTCCGGCGTGCTGATCGACTCGAACGGGATCATTCTCACGAACCAGCACGTCATCGACGGAGCCGACGAAATCTCCGTCAAGGTCATGGACCGCAGCCAACCCTTCCCGGCGCGGGTTCTCGGACAGGACCGCAGCCTGGACCTGGCCGTGTTGAAGATCGACGGCCACGGCCTGCCGACCCTGCCGCTCGGCGACAGCGACAAGATGCGCGTCGGCGACTGGGTCGTCGCCGTCGGCAACCCGCTCGGGCTCGACCACACCGTCACGGTCGGCGTGCTTTCGGCGAAGGGGCGGTCCCTCGACGCCTCCGGGCGCCACTACGACGTCCTCCTGCAGACCGACGCGGCGATCAACCCGGGCAACTCGGGCGGCCCGCTCCTGAACCTGAAGGGCGAGGTCATCGGCATCAACACGGCAGTGTCCAGCCAGGGGCAGGGCCTCGGCTTCGCCATCCCCATCAACACGGTGAAGACGGTCCTCTCGCAGCTTGAATCCGGCGCGAACATCCAGCAGGCGTGGCTGGGCGTCGGCATCAGCGACATGACGGCGGATTATGCGAAGGTCCTGCACACGCCGGTCACCGAAGGCGCGCTCGTCGTGCAGGTGTACCCGAACAGCCCCGCCGAACGCGCGGGACTGCACCAGTTCGACGTGATCACCGCCGTCAACGGAACGCCGGTGAAGAGCGCGAACGACCTGGTCGCAGCCGTGCACAAGCTGCGCGTCGGCAGCTCGGCGACGGTGCAGTTCTACCGTGGCGCGGAGAAGATGACGGTCACGGCCGTGCTGGAGGCGATGCCGCAGCAGGGCGACTGAGGCGGGGCCTCGCGGCATCGCGCGCGGTCGCGCGACCGCGTCCCTCCCGCACCCGCGAAGGCGGACCGAACCTTAACGCGAAGCGGCCCACCCCCGTAAGATGCAGCACGCTTGCGGGAGGTGGGCCGCCTTGCATGTGGTCGTCAGCGAGTCCCTCGGCGAAGCGGCGTTCCGGCGCCTGCGGGAGCGCCACCGGGTCACGGAGGGAGCGGCGCTGCACCGCGATCCCGCCGCCCTGCGAGACGCGCTGCGCGACGCCGACGCGCTCATCGTCCGCAACGGCACCCTCGTGGACACCGCGCTCCTCGAGGCGGCGCCGCGCCTGCGCGTGGTGGGCCGGCTGGGCGTGGGTCTCGACAACATCGACGTCGAGGCGTGCCGGCGGCGCGGCGTGCGGCTCGTCGTGCCGCGAGGGGCGAACGCGGCCGCCGTGGCCGAGTACGTGATGGCGGCGCTGCTGCATTTCGCGCGACCGCTCCTCGCCGCCGACGCCGACGTCCGCGCCGGCGGCTGGCAGCGGGAGCGGTTCCGAGGGCGGGAGCTCTACGGGAAGCGTCTGGGACTGGTCGGCCTCGGCGAAACAGGCCTGCGCGTGGCGCGGCGGGCGCTCGCATTCGGCATGGAGGTCGTGGCCTGGGCGCCGCACACGGCACCTTCCTCCTTCGCCGGCAGCGAAACGGGCGTGCGCCTTGTCGCCCTCGACGAGCTTCTGGAGACGAGCGATGCCGTCTCGCTCCACGTGCCGCTCACGAACGAGACGCGCGGCCTTCTCGGCCGGGCCGAAATCGCCCGCATGAAGCGCGGCGCCGTGCTCGTCAACGCGGCGCGCGGCGGCCTCGTCGACGAGGACGCGCTGTACGAGGCGCTCGCCGGCGGCCGCCTCCGGGGCGCGGCGCTCGACGTGCGCGCCCTGGAGCCACCGGAAGAGAGCGATCGCCTCGCGCGGCTGCCCAACGTGCTGCTGACGCCGCACCTCGCCGGGCACACGCAGGAGAGCCTGGAACGCGTGGCCGACGAGGTGGTCCGCGGCGTCCTGCGCGAGGCCGGCGAAACCTAGGCGGCGACCACAAGCCGCGCGAAGCGGTTGAGACGCCGAATCCGCGCGCGGAGCCCCGCAGCGGCGCACATCTCTTGCATCTCCGCGACGGTCGGGTAGAACTCGGTGAGAAGATCCCGCAACAGGTGGGCGTGCCCCGCCGCCTCCGCCTCGCGGATGGCCTGCAGGCGGTCGGCGTCGTCGGCGAAGACGGTGTCCGCGATGACGATGCGGCCGCCCGGCCGCAGCCGCGCCTTCATCAGGCGCAGCGCCTCGGGCTTTTCCTCCGGCGTGAGGTGGTGGAAGGCGAAGCTCGTCGCGATGCCGTCCCACACGGCGGGCGCCGGGCCGGGCATCCTCGTGTCCGGCAGGGCGAGAAAGTGCCCGTCGACGAGGACGATGCGTCCGCTCGCGATGTCCGCCGAGAGGCGGCGATGCGCCACGCGCCGCATGCCTGTGGACGGCTCGACGCACGTGACGGCGAGGCCGCGCTCTGCGAGCCGGCGCGCCAGATTTCCCGTGCCGGTGCCGATCTCGAGCACGGCGCTGCCGGGCTCCAGCTCCAGCGCCTCGCAGACGGAGTCGAGGATGTCCTCATACCCGGCGAACACCTCGCGGTACTCCGGATCGCGTCCGGCGACCGCATTTTCGTAGTCGTCGGCCCATGCGTCGAAACGCTCGTTGAAGCGCGGCTCGGCAGGCACGGCGGATCCCCTCCAGATCATTCTCTATATTCCGATAGTATATGTCGGGTATCAGGGTGAGGAACCGCGTCCGGTCATTGGCACCCTTTGCCGGAACTTGGGCGTGCGGGCACAATGGAACCCGGGCATCCGAAACGGGCGCGGCGGGGCGCAGGCGCCCCGCGCGCGATGGGAGGCGGACTTCGCTGTCGGAGGTCCTGCTTTGCGCGGGCCTGCAAGTCTTCCC
>JADGHN010000021.1 GCA_019683875.1 Clostridia bacterium | reverse complement strand
TCTTTTTCTGTGTTTTCGCCGCGGCCGGGCGCCGGCCGCCGCCCCCGCCCCCCCCCCCCCCCCCCCGCGACGCTTTCGTTCCAGAAACCCCGCGCTCAGACGGCCGCGCCCGACAGGAACTTCTGAAGAACCGTGCGCGGCGTGACGATGTTGTGCCGCAATCCGAGCTCTTCCGGAGAAAGGCCGAACGCCAGCCCCAGGAGCTGCGGAAGGTGCAGGATCGGCACGTCCAGCGACCGCCCGATGACCCTGGCCGCGTCGATCTGCTGGCCGTCGAGGTTCAGGTGGCAGAGCGGGCAGGGCGTGACCATGAGATCCGCGCCCTGGTCCTTGGCCTCGGCGATGTTGCGGCCCGTCATCTTCAGGGCGTTCGTGCGGTTCATCGTCGTGATGGGGAAGCCGCAGCACTTCGTCTTGCCGCTGTAGTCCACCGCGTCCGCGCCCAGGTGCGCGATGATCTGCTCCAGGTACGTGTCACGCTTCTGGTGGTCGGGGTCGACGAGGCGGCTCGGCCGCACGATGTAGCAGCCGTAGAACGGCGCGATGCGCAGCCCGTTCAGCGGCCGCTTGACGAGCGAGCGCACCTTGTCGAGGCCGATCTTCTCCACGAGGATCCACATGAGGTGGTAGATCTCCGTGGTGCCGCGGTACTCCAGGCCCTCGTCGGCGAGGTGCTCGTTGATCCGCGCGCGGTAGGCGTCGTCCTTGAGGCGCTCATGCGAGGCGTACATGGTGCCCGTGCAGGTGCTGCAGATCGTCAGGATCGGCAGCCCGAGCCGCTCGGCCATCGCGAACGTGCGCGCGTTCAAGGTGTCGGCCAGCTCCGGATTGCGCTCCGTCAGCACGCCGGCCCCCGTGCAGGCCGCGCCGTGCAGCTCCTCCACCTCGATGCCGAGCGGACCCAGGCAGGCGTTGACGGACTTGTAGAGCTCCGGCGCGCCGCCCTTTGCCACGCACCCCGGATAATAGGCGAACCTCACTTCGCCTCACCCGCTTTCGTCTCGAGCTTGTCGAAGATCTTGCGGACGTGCTCGGCGCCCGGGATGGGCTTGTTCGAGAGCGGCACCTTGCCGTGCAGGAAGGAACGCAACCCCACGCCGCTCCAGCTCAAAAGCTCGCCGATGCCGGACGTCGACTTGATGGCGACCTTGGTCTCGTCAAGCCGCCCGCTTTCGCGAATGGTCTCCACGAACGCGTCGCTGTGGCGCGACCCGTTGTTGTTCTTGAAGCCGGCCTCCATGGCGCGGCGGCGAAGGTCGAGGATGCGCTCCATCGGCTTGACGTCCTTGGGGCAGACCTCGACGCACATGAAGCAGTGCGTGCAGTCCCAGATGCCGTTCCGCTCCGAGAGCGCGCCCAACCGCTGTTCGTCCGCGGCGTCGCGCGGGTCCGCGACGAAGCGCCACGCTTTGGCCAGCGCCGCCGGGCCGAGGAAGTCCTTGTCAACCTCCAGCACGGTGCAGTCGGACACGCAGGCGCCGCACATGATGCAGGCCATGGCGCCCTTGACGTTCTCCATGTCCTCGTTGGACGCGATGTACTCCCGTTCCGGCGGCGGCCCGGCCGGTTGCAGGTACGGGTCGACGGCGCGGACCTTGTCGAAGAACGGGACGAGATCCACGACGAGATCCTTGATGACCGGCAGGTTGCCGGCTGGCTCCACAACCACCTCACCGCCGTCCTCGGCCACTTCCGCCAGCTTGGTCTTGCAGGCGAGGCCGCCCTTATGGTTGATGCGCATGGCGCACGACCCGCAGATGTGGCTTCGGCAAGAGCAGCGCAGGGCGAGGGACTCGTCAACCTCCTCGCGCACCTTGATGAGCGCGTCGAGCACGGTGGCGTAGTCCTCGACCTCGACCGAGTACTCCTGCCACCGCGGAGACCGGTCGCGTTCCGGGTCGTACCGCTTGACGCGTAGCGTGACCTTCATCCGGCAAGCCTCCTCAATACTTGCGCTCTTGCGGTTCCCAGCGCGTGATCGTCACGGGGCGCGTGTCCAGGCGCGGACCGGCCGCGGTGTACGTGGCCACCGTGTGCTTGAGCCAGTTCGCGTCGTCGCGGTTCGGGTAGTCGAGGCGCGTGTGCGCGCCACGGCTCTCCTTCCGGAACAGGGCCGAGGCGACGACCACTTCCGCGAGGTCGAGCATGTTCTCGAGCTCAAGCACGAACTGGAGGTTCGTGTTGAAGACGCGCCCCTTGTCCCCCACGCTGACCCGCTGGTACCGCTGCTTCAGCTCCTGGATCTTCGCCTGCGCCACGAGAAGCTGCTCCTCCGTGCGGAAGACGCCCACGTTGCGCGTCATCGTCTGGCCCATCTCAAGGCGCAACGCGGCCGCCTTCTCCCCTTCCGGCCGCTTCAGGAGGCCCTCGATGCGCGCTTCCTCGTCGCGCAGCCACGCTTCGCTCACGCGGACGTCGCCCACGGACTTGACATACTCGGCCGCGGCGGCGCCGGCCCGCTTGCCGAAAACCACCGTCTCCAGGAGGGAGTTGGCGCCGAGTCGGTTGCCGCCGTGGACGTTGACGCACGCGCACTCGCCGGCGGCGAAGAGCCCGTCGAGGTTCGTCTTGCCCCACACGTCGGTCTTGATGCCGCCCATGATGTAGTGCATGCCCGGCCGGACCGGCACCGGCTCATGAATGATGTCGACGCCGGCAAATTCCAGCGCCAACTCGCGGATCTGCGGCAGGCGCTCCATGATCTTCTCGGCGCCGAGGTGGCGCAGGTCGAGGAGCACGCAGCCGTCCACGCCGCGGCCCTCGTTGATCTCGATCTGCTCCGCGCGCGAGACGACGTCGCGGCTTGCGAGCTCCAGCTTGTTCGGCGCGTACTTGTGCATGAACCGCTCGCCGTCCTTGTTGAGCAGGTACGCGCCTTCGCCTCGTGCCGCCTCGCTCAGGAGCGCGCCGTTGCCCTTGAGCGTCGTCGGGTGGAACTGCACCATCTCCATGTCCATGAGCAGGGCTCCGGCGCGATACGCCAGCGCCATGCCGTCCCCGGTGCAGATGAGGGCGTTGGTGGACGGCTCGTACACGCGGCCCATGCCGCCGGTGGCCAGGATGACGGCCTTGGCCTTGACAAGGTGCAGCTGGCCGGTGCGGATGTCCATGGCGACGACGCCGCGGATGGCGCCGGCGTCGTCCTTGACGAGCTGGGTGACGAACCACTCGTCATACGTGGTCAGGCCCGTGCGCAGGAGCTGCTCGAACATCACGTGCAGGATGGCCTGGCCGGTGAAGTCCCCGACGAAGTACGTCCGAGCGTGGCTGGCGCCGCCGAAGTTGCGCGAGCCGAGGCGGCCGTGTTCGTCGCGGTTGAAGGTGACGCCGAAATTCTCCAGCTCGATGATCGCCTGAGGAGCTTCCCTGGCGAGGATTTCGATGGCGTCCTGGTCTCCGAGGTAGTCGCTGCCCTTGACGGTGTCGAATGCGTGCGACTCCCATGAGTCGTCCTCGCTCAGGGCCGCGTTGATGCCGCCCTGGGCCGCGTTGGAGTGGCTGCGAACCGGATAGACCTTGGACATGATGGCGACGTCGACGCCCTGCTTCTTCGCTTCAAGCGCCGCCCGCATGCCCGCCAGACCGGCTCCGACGACGAGCACGTCATGTTGAACCATCGGCCTTGCATCGCCCCGCTTTCCAAAATGCTGACCGGCGCCGAAGGCGCGGCGGCGGGCAGGAATTCGACCGACCCGCCGAACAATTGAACAAAAGCCTGTCGATCGAACCTCCCGGTTCCTTTGTGATTGTAGTCCGAATGAATCGACAAGGAACAGAGGTTATGTCGAGTGTGGAACCGCAGAACATGGTGCGCCGTCCGTGAGTTGGCAGAGGAGGGTCGTCTTGCCCGCAGTCGATGACGAAGTTTCCATTGAAGGGGCCGCCCGGCTGGCGGCGCGCATCCAGGATGCGGTCGGGCGCGTCATCCTGGACAAGCCGGAGGCCGTCCGGTTGCTCGTCGCCGCGTTGTTCGCCGACCAGCACGCGCTGATCGAGGACGTGCCCGGCGTCGGGAAGACCACGCTCGCCAAGGCGCTCGCCCGCGCGGCGGGGTGCCGCTTTTCGCGCATTCAGTTCACGCCCGACCTGCTTCCCGGGGACATCACGGGCACGGTCGTGCACGACGCCGAACGCGGCTTCCACTTCGTGCCGGGTCCGCTGTTCGGCCAGGTCGTGCTCGCGGACGAGATCAACCGCGCCTCCCCGAAGACGCAGGCCGCCCTTCTCGAAGCCATGGAGGAGCGCCAGATCACGGTCGACCGTACCACGCACCGCCTGCCCCGCCCGTTCCTGGTGCTCGCGACGAAGAACCCCCTTGAACACGAGGGCACGTTCCCCCTGCCGGAGGCGCAGATCGACCGGTTCGGCCTGCGCGTGACGATCGGCTACCCGAGCACCCGCGCGGAGCGGTCGCTCATCGCTGGCGAGGCACGCCTCACGGCCGAGGCCCTCGAACCGGTCGCGGACGCCGATGCCGTCGTCCGCGTCCAGGCCGCCGTGCGCCTCGTGCACGTGCACGAGGACGTCGCCGGCTACATGCTGGACCTCGTGCAGGCCACGCGGAGGCACGCGTCCGTGCAGATCGGCGCCAGCCCGCGCGCCGCGCTGGCCCTTCGCGACTTGGCGCGCGCCTGGGCAGCCATGGAGGGGCGCGACTACGTCCGGCCGGACGATGTGCAGGCGCTGGCGGTCCCGGTCCTGGCGCACCGCCTCGTCATGAAGCCCGAAGCGGCCTGGCAGGGCGAAGCGGCGGCCGCCGTCGTCGCCGGGCTCGTGGAGCGGCTGCCCGTGCCCGCCCAGCCGCGGTGGTGACGTGTCCATGCCGATGCGCCGCCCCGATGGCGCCGGGATCCGGTGGCGCTTGGCGTCCCGCGGGTTCGCTCTCCTGACCGCCGGTGCCGTCGCGTTCGCGGCCGTCTTCGGCGGGGACGCGCCGCTGACCCTTGCGTATTGGCTGGGCGGGCTGTACGTGTTCGCCTTCGTGTGGGTGGCGGCGTCGGCGCTGGGCGTGCGCGTCGCGGTGGCGGCGGGGGCGCCGCGCGTGTTGTGTCGCGGCCAGACGGCGTCCTTGCGCGTCGAAGCGTGGTCGCGCTGGCCTTGGCCGGTGACGTGCACGGTCCGCTGGGCGCCCGGCCGGTGGGAAGAACCCGCCGGGGCCGCCGGACCGGAAGACGCGCCCACGGTGTGCGTGGTGCCTCCCGGCCGGACGGCCGCCGTCCGCGTGGAAACGAACCCCCTGCCGCGCGGCGTCCATCCCTGGCCGGCCATCGACGTCGAGTGGCGCGATCCCTTCGGACTCTTGGCCGCGCAGCGGCGGCTCACTGCGGCGGGCCGCATCGTGGTCGGCCCGCAGCGGCGCCGCGTCCCGCGCGGCTCGGAGACCGCCCGGCGCGTCGGCGCCGCGGCCGGGACGCAACCGCTCGCCGCGCCTCCGGATTTCACGCAGTGGTACGGCATTCGCCCGTTTCGCGACGGCGACGACCGCCGCCTCATCCACTGGCGCACCAGCGCGCGCCGGGGGCGGCCGCACGTGCTGGAGTTCCAGCGCGCCTGGGCGCGCGGCGTGGCGCTGGCGGTGGACCCGGACCCGGACGGGCGGCTGGACGCGTGGGAAGCCGCCATCGACGCCGTGTACTCCTGGGGCGTCTTCGCGCTTGAACGTGGCATGCCGGTTTGGCTCTGGCAACCCCGCGCCGCCACCCAGGAAGCGCCGATGGCCGGCGTCATCGCGATCACCTCGGAGGCCCAGCTGGCGGAGGCGCTCGCGGAGCTGCGCCCTCACAGGGACCCTCGCTTCGTGAGGCGGCTCGCGAGCATCGCGGAGACGGCGCCGCGGCCGGCGCTCGTCATCGTGGGCGCGGCGTCGCTGGTGCCGGCGCGCGCGCGGGAGTGGGCCCGACTCGCGCCGGAGTGGCCGCCGCTGGTCCTCATGACGTTCGACGGCCGCCCCCGGAGTGCCACGAGCGCCTTCACCCACGAGGCGTTCGCGGGCGCGGAGGCGTTCGGCCCCGCGTGGCCGGAGGATGCCGAGAACGCGGGAGAGGAGGCGACCGCGATTGGTTGAGACCGGCTCGCGCTGGCCGTGGCGCGCCTGGGCCCTGGCGTCCGGCACGGTGGTTGGCGTCCTGGCCGCCGCGTTTCTCGGCTGGTCCGGCCCAGCCGCCTGGGCTCTCGCTGTTGCCGTCTCCCTCGTCGCGGCGACGCTCGGCACGTGGATCGCCACCCCGGGACGCGGCGCGCTCGCAGCGGCCGCCGCCCTCGTGGGCGCTGCCGTCGCGGCCGCCGCCGCCGGCGGCCCGCTGGTCGTCTGGAAGCAGGCGGCAGACGCGTGGGTCTCGTTCTCCGGACGTCCCACGCCCGGCAGCGCGGCCGACGTGGCCGTCGTCGCCGGGCTCGTCGCGTGGGCCGGCGGCCGCCTGGGCCGCGGCGGACCGCACGTCGCCGCCCTCGGTCCGGCGGTCGCCGCCACGCTGGCCTTTTGGGCGGCGGGCGGCCCCGGCGCCGCCGTCGCCGTGTGGGTGCTCGTGCCGGCGTGGCTGGCGGCCCGGACCTGGGGCGCCGGACCGCTGCGCCGGGTCATCGCCGTCGCCGCCGTGGCCGTCGCTGCGCCGGCGGCCGCCCTGGCTGCGTCGCTGCCCGTGAGCTACGTCCCTGCCACGGCGGACGCCGTCGACGCCTGGATGCGCCGTCACATTCCGTGGGTGGACCGCCTCGAAGGGGCGCGCCTGGGCTACACGACCTGGGCCACGTTCGGCGCGCGCATGACCAGCCCGAACGACATGCCCGTCGAGTATTTGGGCGGACCGTTCGTGCCGACCTCGATCCCCGTGCTGTCGGTGTGGGCAAACGTGCCTCCGGGCGGACCCGACACGCTGTACTTGCGCGGCGCCGTGCGCGACGTGTACGACGGCCGCTCGTGGCGCCTGGCCTCGCGGTCCTCGCCCGCCGACGACGTCACGAACCCCGACACGCTGGGCGCGGTGGTGCGCATCCGGATCCGGACGCTGTCCTCGGGTGACCGCGTGCTGTTCGCCCCGCTGTACAGCCGGGTCGAGCGGCTCTCCGACTCCCGAGTCCTGCGGCCGGCTCCGGGCCACACGCTGGTGCCGGATCGCCCGCTCGATCGCGACATGACGTATCAGCTGCTGAGCTTCGTCCCCTGGCCGTGGCCCGGCGCGACGAATCCGCCGGCCGGGCTCTCCTACGGGTTCGCGGCAGATCCGTTCGGGCCCCGCCTGAGTGTGGACGATCTCGCCGACGACGTGCGCCTGCCGCCGAACCTTCCCGACCGCGTTCGCGCGCTCGCCGCACGGGTGACGGAAGGCCGCGCGACCACGTTCGGGAAGGCCTTCGCGGTCATGGCGTACCTTCAGCGGTACACCTATGCCCAGGACCCGCCGCTCCCCGCCCGGGGGCATGACTTCGTCGACGACTTCCTGTTCGTGAGCAAGCGGGGCTACTGCACCTCGTTCGCCAGCGCGATGGTCGTCATGCTGCGCGCCGTCGGGGTGCCCGCCCGGTACGTGGAGGGCTATCGCGTGCCGCTCGCCGGCGCGGTGGACACGCCGGACGGAAAGCATGTCGTCGTCCGGGAGGGGCAGGCGCACGCCTGGGTCGAGGTCTACGACGTGGCGCTCGGCGCCTGGCTGACGTTCGACCCGACGCCCGCCGCCCCGCTCGACCGCAACGCGGGGGTCGCGGCGGGAGGCGCTGGCGGCACGAGCAGCTCCGGGGACGAATCGCAGTTGGAGCTCGAGGAAAAGCGGAGCCGCACGCAGCGCGTCTCGCCGCCGGCGGAGTCGTCGGAGCCCGTGCCGGCGCCGTCCGGAACGCAGGCTGCGCTCCCCGCGTGGGCCCGCTGGGGGGCGGTGGTCGCTGACGATCCGCCACGCACGGCCACGCTCGCCGGCCTCTCCGCCGCGATCCTGCTCGCCGCGGCGGCCGGCGCGCGCCTGGCTGCGCTCCGGCACCGCTGGTTGCGCCGGGCGGGCGCGGCCGGCTGGGCCGGCGTCTACGCGCTGACATCCGCGGCCCTGAAGGCGCTCGGCTACGCCCGCCGCCCCTCACAGTCGCCGCTCGCGTTCCTTCGCGCCGTCGGCCGGGACGAGCACGACGTGGCCGGGGACCTTGAGCGGCTGGGGCGGGCTTATGAAGCGCACCGCTACGGCCGCCGCCGCGGGGACGCGCCGGAGGCCGAGGTCCAGCGCGCGGCTCAGGCCCTTTGGCGGGTCCTGCGACCCGTGCTGCGCCGGCGCCTGGGGCCCGTGCGCCTCTGGGCCATTGAGGCCGCCACCGCGGCGCACGCCAGCGCCTCGCGGGAGTCGCCCGTGCCCGAGACGGCCGGACGGCGGCTGCGGGAGGGCGAGGGCGCGTGATCCTCTCCGCGACGGGCGGCTTGAATCTCGACCGGATGCGGGCGCGCATGCGGCTGGGCAAGAACGAGGACTGGACGTTTCTGAGGGACGGTTCCATCGTGCGGAGCCTGCGCCTGCCGGCGCCGGGCTCCGGGATGTCGTCCGCCCAGGGCGCGCCGCGCCTCGTGCGCCTGATCCCGGACGGGGACGGCGTCATCCGCTCGCTCCGCGTCCTCACCGACGCCCGCGATGCGGACGAGGAGGCCAGGCTGGCGCGCGCCGCCGCCCACTGCCTGTCGCTGGACCAGGATCTTACGTGGTTTTACGCGTGCGTGGAGGGCGATCGGCGCCTGGCCGCCCTGGCGCGCCGGTACCGCGGGCTTCGTGTGCTGAGGGACGCGAATCTGTTCGAGTCCGTGATCAAGTCGATCATCGGCCAGCAGGTGAGCGTCGACTTCGCGGGGCGGCTGGTCCACCGCCTTCGCGTCCTCGCCGGCGAGGTCCGCACGCTCCCATCCGCCTGGCCGGACCCCGAACACACGGAGGGCACGGCCACCAGGGCCGTGCCCGTCTTCCCCACTCCTGACAAGATCGCCGCGCTGTCGGTGCAGGACCTGACCGCGCGCCAGTTCAGCCGCACGAAGGCGGAATACGTGATCGGCTTCGCGGACGCCGTGGCCTCTGGACGCCTCGACCTCGACGCCCTTGCGCGGCTGCCCGATGAGGCGTTCGTTGCCAAGCTGACCGCCCTGCGCGGCATCGGCCGGTGGACGGCGGAATGCGCCCTCATGTTCGGACTGGGCCGGCCGGACGTCCTGCCGGCGGCGGACCTGGGGCTGCGCAAGGCCGTGCGGCACGTGTTCGGCCTCGACGAGCTGCCCGGCGAGGCCCAGGTCCGCCGGCTGGCGGAGGCATGGCGGCCGCACCGCAGCCTGGCCACGCTGTACCTCTGGGAGACGCTGCGCGACGCCGTCTAGTCCGCGAGCAACCGCTCCAGCGTCTTCGCGTCCAGCCGCTTCACGAGCTCGACCACGAGCCGGGTGAGGTCGTCGAGGTCCTTGCGGTGCACGATCCCCGCCGCGCTGTGGATGTAGCGCGTGGCCACGCCCAGCGCCACGCTCGGCGCGCCGGCACCGGTCAGGTGCACCCGGCCGGCATCCGTTCCGCCGCCGGGCAGCACCTGGAACTGCAGCGGAATCCCGGCCGCCTCCGCCGTGTCGATGACGAAGTTGCGCAGCCCCGTGTGGGGCACCATCGACGCGTCATACAGAAGCAGCACCGGACCCTTGCCGAGCTCCGCCGCCGCCTCCTCCGGCTTCACGCCGGGCGTGTCGCCGGCGATGGCCACGTCGAGCACGATGCCGACGTGCGGCTGCACCTTGTTCGCGATGGTCTGGGCGCCGCGCAGCCCCACTTCCTCCTGGACGGTGGCGCCTGCGAACACGGTGTTCGGGTGCGCCTCATGCTGGAGGGCCTCCAGCACGCGGACGGCGATGGCACAGCCGGCGCGGTTGTCCCACGCCTTGGCGAGCAGCATGTCGGGGTTGGCCAGCGGCGTGTACGGGCAGATCGGCACCACGGCATCGCCGGGGCGGACGCCGAACGCTTCCGCCTCCTCCCGGCTCCGCGCGCCGATGTCGATGAACATGTCCTTCTTCTCCACAGGCTTCTTGCGTTCTTCGGCGGGCAGGATGTGCGGCGGCTTCGAGCCGACGACGCCGATGACCTCTCCCTTGCGCGTCTGGACCGCGACGCGCTGCGCCAGCATCACCTGCTCCCACCAGCCCCCGAGCGTCTGGAACCGCAGGAACCCCTGCTCGGTGATCTGGCTGACGAGGAATCCGACTTCATCCATGTGGCCGAGGATGACCACGCGCGGCTCGTCGGCCGTGCCGCGCTTCCGCGCGACGACGCTCCCCAGGTTGTCCGTGAGGAGCTCGTCGCCCAAGGGCTTCAGGTAACGGCGCATGAGGTCCCGCACGGCCGCTTCCTGGCCCGGGACGCCCGGCGCCTCGGTGAGCGCGCGGTAGAGTTCGTCGGGTGAGGACACGTCGATTCCTCCGTTTCGCGAAATGTTCGCCCGCTGATGGTGTTCGGGCTCGAGCGGTCGCCTCCTGCCGTCGCGGTGCGGATCGGGCGCACTTTCGCTAGAGTGGATCCAGAACGGGAACTCGGAAGGGGGAAGGCGGCGTGGTGGATCGCGCGGATGGAGAGGCGAGCGCCCGCTGGTTGGAGTTCGGCGCCGCCCTTGACGACTGGTTCGCGCGTCTCCCGGAGAGAAGCTGGTCGGAGCTCGCGCCGCACGGCGGGGCCAGGGTGGCGGTCTGCGTGATCGACATGCTGAACGGCTTCGCGAGGGAGGGCGCGCTGGCGTCTCCCAGGGTTGAAGCGCTCGTGGCGCCCGTGGTCGAGCTCGTCGAAGGCGCCGCCGCGCGCGGCGCGAGGATCGTCGCCGTGCAGGACTGCCACCCGCGCGACGCCGTCGAGTTCAGCGCCTACCCGCCGCACTGCCTGGAGGGAACGTCCGAGGCGGAGGCCGTGGCGGAACTGGAGCGCCTGCCCGCATACCGGAACGCGCTGTGCGTCCGCAAGAACAACCTCTGCGGGCTGTGGGCGGGCGACTGGCACCGCGAGCTCGTCGCGGGCGGCGTGGACACCTTCGTGCTGTGCGGGGACTGCACGGACCTGTGCGTGAACTACCTCGCCATGCCGCTGCGCCTTTGGGCGAACGAGCGAAACCTTCCGCTGCGGATCGTGGTCCCGGCCGAAGCGGTGGACACGTTCGACATCCCGGTACGGGGATCCGCGCCCGGAGAGGCTGCGGCGCCCGGCCATCCCGGCGACGTCTTCCACCGCCTGTTCCTGTACCACATGGCGCAGAACGGCGTGGACGTCGTCCGGCGCGTGACGTTCTAGGCCGGCGCCTCGCCGGCGCGAGGAGGCTCCGCGACGACGACGCGGTTCTTGCCCTCCTGCTTCGCCCGATGGCCGGCCTCGTACAGCCGGCGCAGGAGCTCGTCGCTGGAGACGCCGTGGGCGGGACAGGCGGCGACGGCCGCGGAGATCGTGACGGGGATGGGCCAGCTCCGCGTGGTCTCCTCGACGGAGCGACGCAGCCGCTCGGCGACGCCCACGGCGGCGGCGACATCGCTTCCAGGCAGCAGCACCAGGAACTCGTCGCCGGACAGCCACCGCGCCAGCACGTCGTGCGCGCGCAGGCCCTGCCGCAGAACAGCGGCGAGGTCGCGGATCATGCGATTGCCCGCCTCGTAGCCGAGCTCGTTGTACGCGCGCAGCCCGTCCCCATCGATGAAGATCAGCGCGAAGGGCTCGCCGCCGGCCGCCGCGCTGCTGGCCAAACGCTCGAGCGCGGCGCGACCGGCGCGATGGTTCGGCAGGCCGCTGATGGCGTCGGTGGCCGCCTCCGCGCGCGCGGTCTCCATGGCGCGGACGCTTTCGTCGATGCGGCGGATGAGGTCGTCGACCAGCGCGTACGCGGACTCCGGCACGTCGTCGACGACCGTCGCGTCCACGAGCCGGTTGCCGCCCTGCTCTTTCGCGCGGCTCAGGGCGTGGTGCGGCGCGCCGAGCAGCCGTGCGGCGCTCGTGGGCGCCCGGACCTCGTAAGCGCCCGCGGAGACCGTCAAATCGTACCCCAGCCGCCGCATGCGCGCGGCGAAGTCCCGGCGCAGGCGGTCGGCGAGCCGGACCAGCCCCCCCGGTTCCGGAGCGGGAAGAACGCGCAGCCAGTAAAACTCGTCCCCGCCGAAGCGATAGGTGGAACCGCTTGGCGCGAGATCGCGCATCAGCGCCGCCAGCTCGCCGACTGCACGGTTTCCCGAGGCGAACCCCTTCTCCTCGTTGAACCGCGCAAGCCCGTCGATGTCGGCGCAGACGACCTGCACCCAGCCGCTCCCCTCGGCCACGTCCTTCAGCCGGCGGAGCAGGTCGATGGCATGTCCGAGGCGCGAAACGTCACCCGGGAGGGCGTGCAGCCTTCTCACCCCGCGCCCAAATTCTCCCCGTCGCCGGCGATCTCCTGTGCGCCGCCCGGCTCGCCGCGGGGCCAGCGGGAATCGCCGCCGCCATCGCGAATTCGCGCTGAAAGGGGAAAGGGAGGCATCGCTCATGTCGGACTGGTCATCCGTCGCGAAGGATTGCGCGCATCGGCTCAGCCGGCTGCTGCGCTTTGACACCAGCAACCCCCCGGGCAACGAGCTCGCGTGTCTCGCCGATCTGGCGGAGACGCTGCGGGAGGCCGGCATCGAGACGCAGCTGTTCGAGTCCGCACCCGGGCGCGGCAACCTGCTCGCCGAGATCCCCGCCAACGCGGACGACGCGCTCCCGTCGTCGGAGGCCCTGCTGCTCATGGGGCACGTCGACGTCGTCCCCGCGGAGGCGGAGCTCTGGACCCACCCGCCGTTCGCAGGGGACATCGCGGACGGTTGCGTGTGGGGCCGGGGCGCCCTCGACATGAAGCACCTCGTCGCCATGTGGACGGAGCTCGCCCTGTTGATCCGCCGGCGGGGCGTGCGCCTTCGCCGGCCGATCAAGCTCATGTTCAACGCGGACGAGGAGGCGGGGGGCGAGTATGGCGCCGGCTGGATGGTGCGCCATCACCTGGACCGCATCCGCGCGGCCGTCGCGCTGAATGAGGGCGGGGGCGAGGGGCTTGAGTTGGGCGGCGTGACCTACTTTACGTACCAGCCGGCGGAGAAGGCCCCGTGCGCCTTCGACCTGATCGCGCGCGGCCGGCCCGGGCACGGGTCCGTGCCCACGGACGACAACGCGGTCGCCTGGCTCAGCCGGGCCCTCGTCGCGCTTTCCGAGACGGAGACGCCCCTGCGCGTGACGGAGCCGGTGCGCGCGTTCGTGGAAGGCCTCGCGGCGGGGCAACCGGAGCCCTACCGCAGCGTCCTGCTCGGCACGCTGGACCCGGAGAGCCACGCGGCGTCGCTCGCCGCGATCCCCGATGCGTACCAGCGCGCCACGCTCCACGCGCTGCTGCACGACACGATCACGCCGACGATGCTCGAGGCCGGCAGCCGCGTCAACGTGATCCCGTCGACGGCCCGGGCCACGTGCGACTGCCGCATCGTCCCGGGGCAGACGCCCGAGGGGATCGCGGCGTGGGTGCGCGAGATCCTCGCCTCGCGCGGGCTTCTGGATCACGTGGAGGTGCGGTTCCGGCGCGCGGCCACGCCCGTCGCCTCCCCGGTGGAGGCGCCGATCGTGGACAGCATGCGGCGCGCGCTCCAGCGCCACGCGCCGGGAAGCCGGCTCGTGCCGACGATGCTCACCGGCGGCACCGACGGCTCCTGGCTGCGTCCGGCCGGCATCCCCACGTACGGCTTCGCGCCGCTGCTGCCGGGCGAGGCCCACGAGACGGTGCACGGCATCGACGAGCGCATCCGCATCGCGAGCCTGGAGTTCGGCCTCAAGGTGCTGTGGGACGTGATCCTGGACTATTGCGCCTAGCCCGCGCCGGCTCGCGTTCTTCCCGTGGGCACAGCCAGCGCTGGCCGTAGGCGCGCATCATCTCGATGATCGGGATCAGCTCGCGGCCCATGGGCGTCAGCTTGTACTCCACGCGCGGCGGCGACTCCGCGTACGCGACGCGCTCGATCAGGCCGTCGTCCTGCAGGGCTCGCAGGCGCTGCGTCAGGGTGCGCGGGCTGATGCCGGTCACGGAGCGCTCGAGCTCCGTGAAGCGGCGGGGACCCGGCATCAGGTCCCTGAGGATGAGGAGCTTCCATTCGTCGCCCAGGACCTGGGCGGTGCGGGCGACGCCTCACGTGTGCGGGGCGCGGCCACGTCGCGACGCCGTCATCTCGACTCCTCCTCGACCGCCACGGGTCCAGGCAGGCCGGCCAGCCGCACGCAATCCCCGCCGGCCAGCTCGGCCAGGTACAGCGCATGCTGGGCGGCCGCCCTGAGGCCGGGCGCGTCGTGGGCGTCGCCCGGGACATCGGCCGCGCCGGCGCTGGCGCGAACGGCCGGACCGGCGCCAGCGGCCTCGCGAAGGCGCAGGAGGGCGCGCACGGCCATCCGCCCGGCGCCGTCCGCGTCGGCGCCCGGCAACACCACGGCGAACTCCTCCGGCCCGAGCCGGAACACGACGTCCCCCTCTCTCGTCGCGGCGACCAACGCCCGGGCGAAGCGCGGCTCCGCTTCGGGCACCTCCGCCGCCGCGCGCGCGAGACCCCGCAGGGCGAAGCAGGCGAGCGCCAGCGGCCGCCCCGCGCGTGTGGCGCGCGCCACTTCCTGCGCCAGGCGCGCGGCGAAGGCCTCGCGATTCGGCAGCCCGGTGACGGGATCAACGTGCGGGTCGCGTGATGCGACGGCGCAGCGATAGGCCTCTGCCGCGGCCGCCCAGCGCGCGCCGTCCGTCAGGTCCGCCTCCAACGCCGGCGAAAGCTCGCCCGGCGACGCCAGCACCAGCGCCACCCGCGCGCCCCAGACCTGGGCCGTCAGCGCCGGGCCGCCGGCGATGACGGCGGCGATGTCCGCCGCGACGCCGTCCTGACCGGCCTCGCCCACGCGCGCGCGCAGGCGCCAGCGGTTGTCCTCCCAGACGTACAGCGCCGCGCCCGGCGCCCCTGTGGCCCGCGCGGCCGCGTAGCAGAGCGCCCGCGCGACCTCCGCGGGCTCAGCCCCCGCGATCTCCGCGACGATCGACCGCCGCACCGCGTTCCTCCCCCGCTCGTCCAACGGCCGCCGACAAGATCGGCGGGACGCGCCCCCGGCGTCCTCACTGGTCGAGCAACGATCGGGCGATCACGAGCCGCTGGATCTGGTTCGTCCCCTCATAGATCTGCGTGATCTTCGCGTCCCGCATCATCCGCTCGGCCGGGTACTCCACCATGTACCCGTAGCCGCCCAGCACCTGCACGGCGTCCGTCGTCACCTTCATGGCGACGTCGGAAGCGAACGCCTTCGCCATGGCGGAGAGGCGGCTCGCCTCCGGCGGCAGGCGGCGCATCGTCTCGCCTTCCTCGTCGAGCCGGGCGCAGGCGTGGTAGAGCAGCTGGCGCGCGGCCTCCGTCTGCATCGCCATGTCGGCGAGCATGAACTGGATGCCCTGGAACTCGGCGATGGCCTGGCCGAACTGGCGCCGGCCCTTCGCATACTCCAGCGCCAGGTCCAGCGCGCCCTGGGCGATGCCGACGGCCTGGGCCGCGATGTTCGTGCGGGTGCGGTCGAGCGTGGCCATGGCGATCTTGAAGCCGTCGCCCTCCTCGCCCAGCCGGTTCTCCACGGGCACGCGCGCGTCCTGGAACACGAGTTCGCCGGTGGTCGAGCCGCGAATGCCCATCTTGTGCTGCAGCCGCCCGATGGAGAAGCCGGGGGTGTCCGCCTCGACCACGAAGGCGGTGATGCCCTTGGCGCCGCGGCTCGGGTCCGTCGAGGCGAACACGACGTAGATGCCGGCCACGCCCGCGTTGGTCACGAAGTGCTTGAGGCCGTTCAACACGTAGTGGTCCCCCTGGCGCACCGCCCGGGTGCGCGTGGCGCCCGCGTCCGAGCCGGCCTCAGGCTCCGTGAGGCCGAACGCCGCCAGCCACTCCCCGGTGGCGCACCGGGGCAGGAAGCGCCGCTTCTGCTCCTCCGTGCCGGCGAGGATGATCGGCAGGGTGCCCAGTTCCTGCACGGCCACGAGCAGCCCGGCCACCGCGTCCACGCGCGAGAGTTCCTCCGTGGCGACCGCGAGCGAGAGCAGCCCCGCGCCCAGCCCGCCGTACGCCTCGGGAATTCCCAACGCGAAGAGGTCGTGCTCGCGCAGCCACTGAACGTAGTCCCACGGAAACTCCCCTGTGCGGTCGACCTCCGCCGCGCGCGGCCGGATGCGCGTCTCCGCGAGTTCGCGGACGACCTGGCGCAGCGCCTCCACCTCTGCCGGGAGTCGGTACGTCACGCGCCAGCCGCCTCCTCCGCCTGCTGCTTGATGGCCTTCACGAGCGCCTCCGAGCTCTTCTTCGTGAGAGCGGTGGCGATGGGGTTCAGCAGGCCCGCGAGCATGGGGATGCCGAGGTCGAAGTCGACGCGAAGCGTCACGTCCGTCCCGCCGTCGCTCTCCACGAACGTCCAGTCGCCCTCGAACTTGGCCAGGTCGCCCTTCACCTGCTTGTACCGGATCACGTAGTTCGCCTCGTCGAACTCGTCGCGCTCCGTCCAATGCAGCGGACGCCCCTGGAGGAGAACGGTCCAGGCGCTGACGACGTACCCGTCCCCGCGCTCCACGATCTCGATCTTCTGAACCGGCTCGGCGTACTTCTGGATGTCCTCGATGCGGCACGCCAACCGGAACACCAGATCCCGCGGCGCCGCCACATGCTCATGAACCGTGATGCTGGGCACCGGCCAACCCCCCTCATCCCGCCAGCGCGGCCGCCTCCGAGGCGGCGGCGCGCATGCTCTCAAGCGCGTAGTCGATCTGGTCGCGCGTGACGATCGCGGGCGGCATGACGCGGATCACGCGCGGGTGATTCAGCGAGTGCACGACGACGACCTTGCGATGGAGAAGCGCGGCGATGAACGCCCCGCCGGCGCCCTCATCCGCGAACTCCAGGCCGATGAGCAGCCCGCGGCCGCGGACTTCGCGCAGGGCGCCCGGAAACTCCTTCTGGATCTCCCGCAGGCCGGACATGAACGCCGTGCCGATCTCCTGGCCGCGCTCCAGAAGCCCCTCCTCCGCGATGGCGTCCAGCGCGGCGACGCCGGCCGCGCACGCAAGGGGGTTTCCGCCGAACGTCGAGGTGTGGATGAGCGGGTTCTCGTCGAACGGGCGGAAGACCTCCGCCCGCGCCGTGAAGGCGCCGATCGGCACGATGCCGCCGCCGAGGGACTTGCCGCTCGCGATGATGTCCGGCACCACGCCGCTCCGCTCGATGGCCCACATCGGACCCGTGCGGCCGACGCCCGTCTGGACCTCGTCCACGATGAGCACCGCCCCGCGCGCGTCGCAGATGGCGCGCAGGCGGGCAAGGTAGTCGTCCGGCGGCACGATCACGCCGCCCTCGCCCTGAATCGGCTCCACGATGACCGCGCCGACCGTCTCGTCGAAGGCCTGCTCCACCGCCGCGGCGTCGCCGAACGGCACGTGGCGGAAACCGGGCAGCAGCGGCAGGAACGGCTGGCGGTACATGTCCTTGCCGGTCGCCGACAGCGCCCCGAGCGTCTTGCCATGGAAGCCGCCCTGCGTGGCGATCACGCCAGGCTTCCCCGTGTACATGCGCGCGAGCTTGAGCGCGCCCTCGACGGCCTCGGCCCCGGAGTTGCAGAAAAAGGTGTATTGAAGGTCGCCCGGCAGCGACTCGGCGAGCCGGCGGGCCAGCTCCACGACGGGCCGGTTCGGGAGGAGGCGCGTCGACAGCGCGAGCGTCTCCGCCTGCCGCTGCACGGCGGCGACCACCTTCGGATGGGAGTGGCCGTGGAAGAACACGCCGTACCCGCCGAGGTCGAGGTAGGTCGAGCCGTCGCTCGTCCGCACCTCCGCCCCGCGGGCCTCGACCTCGTACCCCTCCACGCCCATGAAGCGCATCACGCGCGCCATGGAGGGGTTGACGTAACGCTCGTAATCGTCCAACAGGGCATCGATCGTGTAGGACTCGGTCATGAGCGCGCCTCCGTGCTCCCCGCCGGGCTCGCGACGCGACCGGCTCCAGCCGCGGCCACGGCGCCGGCGGCCGGCCCGGGGATGTCGACGTCCCACGCCGGCTTCTGGCCCGCGTCGAGCTTGGCGAGGTAGGATTCGACTTCCAGGGCGGCGATGGTGCCTTCGCCCACGGCCGTCGCGACCTGGGCCAGGGAGCCGGCGCGCACGTCGCCGGCCGCCCAGACGGCTTCGGCGCTGGTGCGCAGGTCGGCGTCCGTCAGCACGTAGCCCGCCTCGTTCAGCGCCACGACGCCCTTGACGAACTCCGTCTGGGGCACCATTCCCACGTAGATGAACACGCCGTCGACGTCCAGCGAGGACTCGGTGCCGTCCTTGGTGCTGCGCAGGCGCAACCGCCGGACGCCCTGGTCCCCTTCGATGGCCGTGACCTGCGTGGACCAGAGCCACTTGATCCTCGGGTTCGCGAACGCCCGCTCCTGGATGTCCTTCGCCGCGCGAAGCTCGTCGCGGCGGTGGATGATCGTGACGCTCTCGCAGATCCGCGCCAGGAACATGCCCTCCGTGAGGGCCGAGTCGCCGCCGCCAACGACCGCGACGTGGCGCCCCTTGAAGAAGGCGCCGTCACAGATCGCGCAGTACGACACGCCACGTCCCCGGAATTCGTCCTCCCCCGGGACGCCGAGCTTGCGCTCGTGCGCGCCGGTGGCCAGGATCACGGTACGGGTGCGCCACTCCCCGGCGTTGGCGCGCACCGTCCACAGCCCGTTCTCGCGAGACATGGTGACGACCTCGTCGAAGACGATCTCGGTGCCGAAGCGCCGCGCCTGCTTCTCCATCCGCTCGCTGAGCTCCGGGCCGAGGATGCCGTCGGGAAATCCCGGGTAGTTGTCGACGAGATCGGTCGTGGCGATCTGGCCGCCCGGCACGGCCTTTTCGACGAGCACCGCGCGCAGCCCGGCGCGGCCGGCGTACAACGCCGCCGTCAAGCCGGCGGGGCCGCCGCCGATGATCAGCGTATCGAGGACACGCTCATCCAAGGAAACGACACCCCCATCTTGAGTCCACCATACCATGCCGCCCCCATGGCAGCGACGTCCATGGTGGCGGGAACCAGGGCGCGGGCGCGGCGCGCCAGGCTGGAGGATGACCTGCGCAAACGGCGTATACTATGCCACCACCCGAGCGGTCGTCGTGACGTGCGAAACCGCCAAAGGGGGTGCCGGATCATGGAGCACAACCTGACGATATCCGTCGAAGACCGCTCGCCGGAGTTCGCCGAGTTTCTTGAGGATCGCCACCTGCGCTACCAGGTGTTCAAGTCCAGCCGGCGCTGGGTGTACCGCACCGGATGGTTGCCGGACCCGGTCAGCGAGGCCACGGCGCTCTTCGTGCAGCGCACGTTCCTGCCGGACATGCTGCTGGAGCATCTCGACACGCATTACGGCGACGAACCGGACGAGGACCGGCTGGAGGTATTCCACGAAAACGTGTCCGTCTTCGACCGCCCCGACTTCACCCGCGGCACGCAGGCGATGCTGCAGCCCACGCTGGAGGAGCGGGGCACGCTGTCCATCGAAGGCTGGATGCGTTTCCGCGGACGCAAGACCTTCCAGGCGATCGTCGCGGAGCTGGCGCGCGCCGGCCTGAAGGCGCTGCGGTTGCGGCGCGCGTACGAGCAGTTCCGCACGCTGCGGCATGAGCCCATCCGCGAGCTCATCATCGAAGGCTCCGGGAACCAGCTCGTCGTGAAGGACGCCTCCGGGGTGGAACGCTATCGCGAATACCTCGCCGGCTTCCTCGACCCGCGGCTGGAAGTCGGCCGCGAGGACCTGGCGCTCTCGCTGTTGCACGCGCTCCAGCCGGAACGCGTGGACCTCGTCGGCGTCGACCCGGAATTCCGCAAGAAAGTGGAAGCGTGGATGCGCGAGCGCCGCTTCATTTTCCCGAACTAGGAGCCGCTCGCCCCGGCGTCCGCCGTGTCTCGCGCAGGACCACGTGGTCCAGGAGGGCGGCCAGGACGAGCCCGATGATCAGCCCGTTGCTCAGAAGGTTGCGGACGATCGGCGGAGCGGATGCGAACGTCGCCGGGTCGAGGGACATGACGCCGGTGCCGGCCATCACGGACAGCCCGACGACGAACACGTCGCGCGGCGTGAACTGCAGGCGCGCGTAGTCGCGCAAGCCGAAGGAAAGAATCTGGGCGAAGGACGCCATCGTCACCGCGTAGCCCACCGCGGACGGCACGGACGCCAGCAGCGCGCCGGCGGCCGGCAGGAAGCCGAGCAGCGCGAACAGGATCGAGGCCCAGAGGAAGGGCCGGCGCGCGGCCACGCCGGACATGGCGACGAGCCCGGCGCTCGACGTGTACGGCACGAAGCCGACGGCCGGGAACACGCCGGCCAGCACGTCCGCCAGCCCCGTGAAGACGGCCGCGCGATCGTACGCGCGCTCCGGCGGCCGCCGCCCGACGACCTGACCCACCGCCAGCAGGCTGGCCACGAGGTTCGTCAGGACCACGAGCGCCGTCACCACGGCCACGAGCGTCACCCCCGCGTCCATGCGCGGCGCGCCCCAGGCGAACGGTTCCGGCCAGCCCACCCACGCGCCGAACGCCACAGGATGCAGCCGGCCGAAGGCGGCGCTCAGGGCCGCCCCCACGACGAGGCCCGCCAGCACGCCGAAGCTGCGCACGGGGCCGGGGCCGTAGAGTGTGACCGCGACGACGACCGCGAGAACGGCGAGGGAAATGGCCGCGACGACGGGATCCGGCTCCGGATGCCCGGCGGAGATGCCGAGGACGCCCTTGAGAAACGTGCCGGAGAGCTGCAGCGCCAGCAGCACCAGGACGGTGCCGGTGACCGCGGGCGTGAAGCCGCGGATGAGCCGGCCGATGCCGCCGGCGAACCCGAGGACGGCGGTGCAGAAGCCGGCGACGATCATGGCGGCCTCCAGGGCCGGCCCCAGGTGCGCGAAGCCGCCCGGACCGGCGATGGCCGCCATCTGGATGAGCACGGCCCACCAGATCCCGGCCGGGGCCTCGACCAGCGGAAGGCGATGCCCGAACAGGACCTGCAGGGCGGACACGGCGCCGCTGATCAGGAACGTGCGCCCGCCGAGCGCCGCCACCTGGTCGGGAGCCAGGCCGAAGGCAGGCCCGATGACGAGGGGCACGACGGCCACGTTCGCCGCCATGTAGGCGAACCACTGGACGACGTAGAGGAACGTGCGACCGGCGGGCGGCCGGTCGTCGACATC
>JADGHN010000020.1 GCA_019683875.1 Clostridia bacterium | reverse complement strand
AATATTGCCCTACCCCCTATTGCCTACTGCCGGGGGGGGCCTGGGCGCCAGCCCCGCCCGCTGCGCACGATCTCCTTGATGGCCTGCACGACTTCCGGATTCGACAGCGTCGTCACGTCGCCGACGTCCTCGCGGCCGTTCGAGATGGCCGCGAGAATGCGCCGCATGATCTTTCCGGACCGGGTCTTCGGCATGTCCGGCACCACGAAGACGTTGCGCGGCTTGGCGATCGGGCTGATCTCCTTCGCGATCGTGTCCACGATCCGCCGCTTGAGGTCCTCGCTCGGCTGGTGGCCCGGATGGAGCGCGACGTACAGTTCCGGCATGATGCCCTTGATCTCGTCGCGCGCGGCCACGACGGCCGCCTCGGCCACCTCGGGCACCTGGAGCGCGGCGTTCTCGATCTCCTTCGTCCCCAGGCGATGCCCGGCGACGTTGATCACGTCGTCAATGCGGCCGAGGATGCGGATGTAGCCGTCCGCCGCCTGCACGGCGCCGTCCCCCGCCATGTACGGCCAGTCGCGCCAGTCTTTGCTGTGCGAGTCCTTGCAGTACTTCGCGAAGTACGTGGCCACGTAACGGTCCGGGTCGCCCCAGATCGTCTGCATCTGGCCCGGCCAGGGGTTCCGGATGCAGAGGTTCCCCGCCTTGCCGGACCCCGGCGGGATCTCGTTGCCTTCTTCGTCGTAGATGACCGGATGGATGCCGAGCACGCCCGGGCCCGCGCTGCCCGGCTTCATCGGGTGCAGGGCGGGCGCCGTCGTGCAGAGGAAGCCGCCGGTCTCCGTCTGCCACCACGTGTCGACGATGACGGCCTCGCCCTTGCCGACGACGTGGTAGTACCAGCGCCACACGTCCGGTTCGATCGGCTCGCCGACCGTCGTCATGTGCTTGAAGTGGTAGTTGTACTTCTTCGGCTCGTCCGGGCCGGCCTTGCGCAAGCCGCGGATGGCGGTCGGCGACGTGTGGAAGATGTTCACCCCCAATTCCTCTGCGATTCGCCACGGGCGGCCGGCGTCCGGATGGGTGGGCGTGCCCTCGTACACCACGGTGGAGGCGGCCAGCGCCAGCGGGCCGTACACGATGTACGAGTGGCCGGTGATCCAGCCGATGTCGGCCATGCACCAGTAGACGTCCTCCGGGTGAATGTCCTGGTAGTACTTGGCCGTCCCGGCCACGTAGGACAGGTACCCGCCGGTGCTGTGCTGGACCCCCTTGGGCTTGCCGGTGGAGCCGCTGGTGTACATGAGGAAGAGCGGATCTTCGGCGTTGACGCGCACCGGTTCGACGATCTGGTGCCGGTAGGCGCGGATGACGTCGTTGATGATGAAGTCGCGGCCCTCCACGAGCGGCGTACGGCTGGAGTACTTCCCCGGATACCGCTGCCAGATGAGGACCTTGTCGATGCGGAGACCGAGCTTCGCCGCCTCCTCCACGGCGACGTCGGCCTTCTCCTTGTGGTCGAGCAGCGTGCCGCTGCGCCAGTAGGCGTCCATCGTGATCAGCACCGTGCTGCCGCAGTCCGCGGCCCGTTCCGCGCACGCCTTGCCGCTGAATCCCCCGAAGACGACCGAGTGGATCACGCCGAGGCGCGCGCAGGCGAGCATGGAGATCGGCAGCTCGGCGACCATCGGCATGTGGATGGTGACGCGGTCACCCTTCTTCAACCCGGCGAAGTCCCGAAGCAGCGCGGCGAACTCGTTCACCCGCAGGTACAGTTCCTGGTACGTCATGTGGTGGATCGGCTCGTCTTCCGGTTCGGGGACGAAGTGGATGGCTGTCTTGTTGCGGTATTTCGCGAGGTGACGGTCGACGCAATTGTAGCTGGCGTTCAGCTGTCCGCCGACGAACCAGCGCCAGAACGGCGGGTTGCTCGTGTCCAACGTGGTGTGCCAGTACTTGTACCAGTCCAGAAGGTCGGCGTATTCCTTGAAGCACTCCGGAAAGTTGTCCAGGCTGAACCGCTGGTACATCGACGGGTCGTTGAGGTTCGCCTGGGCGATGAACGAGGCCGGCGGGTGATAGTACTCTTCTTCTTTCCAGTGGACGGCGATCTCGGCCTCGGAAGGCTCCACGTCTCTTTCCAGCGCCATGGCCCTGCCCCTCCTTCTGGCATCTTTACCCAATAGGTTTCGGGAAGACCGCAGGGCGGGTCAAGCGCGAAATCCGGTGGTCTGAGAGCGTCGCGCCCCGATCGCTGGGAACGTGGCAGGCGCACGATCGCACATGAACGCATTCTTTAGAATCCTATTGCAAATCCATTGCGCCACGAATCGACATGATCCCCTACACAATAGAACATTTGATATCACGATAACTTGTCATGTCGTGTCGCCGCGACCCCAGCGCCGACCGCCGGTGGGCATCGAGCCGCCCGGCGGGTGACGGTGTCGCCCTGCCTCCGAGCGGCTCGGGCCCTTCCCCAGCCGCGTCAAACGGCGCTCTCCTCGGCGGCGGCTTCCTCGTCTCGCGCTTCCGCAACTCCGGCCGCGGCAGCGCGCCGCGCGGCCGCACCCGGCAACGCGATCCGCCGGCCGTCGCCGGCGCGGAACAGGTGGAGCCGCGAAACCGGCAGGCGAATCCCAACGTTTTCGCCCTCGACGACGGCTGCATCCGCCGGGACGAGCGCGCACACCCGCACGCCCGGGCCCGTCCCGGACGACGTTTCGACGATCACCAGCTTCTCGTGCCCCAAAAGCTCGACGGCCGCCACGGCGCCGTCCACCTGCCCCCTGCCAGGCGCCACGAGCTGCACGTGGTGCGGCCGCACGCCGATCTCTACCTCCTCGGCGCGTCCCTCGAGCGGCAGCGGCAGGGCGACCGGCAGGCCGTCCACATGCAGGCGGGAACCGGTCATCCGGCCCCGGAACCAGTTCATGGGCGGCTGGCCGATGAACGCGGCCGCCTCGCGGTTCGGTGGCAAGTGGTACAGGTCGTACGGCGCGCCCTGGGCGACGCACCGCCCAGCGCGCATGAGGACGACCCAGTCGGAAACCGTCAGCGCCTCGGTTTGGTCGTGCGTCACGAGCACGGCCGTCACGCCCAGCTCACGCTGGACGCGCCGGATCTCGGCGCGCATGGTCAGGCGAAGCTGCGCATCGAGGTTGGAGAACGGCTCGTCAAGGAGGAGAAGCGAGGGCCGCTTCACCAACGCGCGCGCCAGCGCCACGCGCTGTTGCTGCCCGCCCGAAAGTTGCTCCGGCCGGCGGTTGAGAAGCTGCTCGACCTGAACGAGTTCCGCCATCTCCTGGACGCGCCGGCGGATCTCGCCGGAGGGCAGCCTCTGCATGCGCAGCGGGAAGGCGATGTTCTCGAACACCGTCATGTGGGGGTACAGCGCGTAGCTCTGGAAGACCATGCCCACGTTTCGCCGCTGCGGCGGCACGCCGGTGACGTCGACGCCGTCGAAACGGATCGTCCCTTCACTGGGGCGCAACACACCCGCGAGCATGAACAGGGTCGTGGACTTGCCGCAGCCGGAGGGGCCCAGCAACGCCACGAGCCGCCCCTCGGGAAACTCCAGCGAGAGGTCCGACACGGCGGTCACGTGCCCGAACCGTTTCGTGACGTGGTCCAGCCTCACTCTCATCGCTTCACACCCCCCGAGTACAGCTCGACCAGGAATCGCTGCAAGAAGAAGTAGACGAGGAGCACCGGCGCCATGTAGAAGACGGCCACGGCCGCGACCGTGCCGTAGTCCGCCATGTCGGCCTGGGACAGGAGGCTCCCCAGATACACGGACAGCGTCTGCGTCTCCGCGCCGGGCGCCAGCACGTAGGGCAGGAGGAACTCGCTCCACCCCGACAGGAACGCGAACACCCCGGACGCGACCAGACCCGGGCGGATGATCGGCAGCACGACGCGGCGCCATACCGTCAGGCGGTTCGCGCCGTCAAGCAGCCCCGCCATCTCGTGATCCCAGGAGACCTGGTCGTAGAAGCCCTTGAGGACCCAGGCGTGGAACGGCAGGTCGAGCGCGATCTTCGCCAGCACCACGCCCAAGAGCGTGTCGTACAGGCCGAGCCGCTGAAGCAGCACGAACATGGCCACGAGCAGCGTGATGCCCGGAAACGCGTGGAGGATGATGAGCATCGACAGCCACAGGCGTCGCCCGGGCACGTGCAGCCTCGACAGGGCGTACGCGGCCGTGCTCGCGAGGCCGATCTCGCCCAACGCCACCAGCGCCGCGAACAGGAACGTGTTCAGCGTCAACTTCCACACGCTCGGCGCCATGGGGTCGGCCGACCACAGGAACGACCAGTTTCTCGCCGTGAGCGCCAGCGGCCGGAACCCCTCCATGCCGTCGCTCCAGGAGGCCAGCAACAGCCACGCGTAAAACGCCGCCAGCGGCAGCGTCACCGCCGCCAGCAAGAGCCACGCGCCCCAAGCCGGGCGTCGCGTCTCGCTGACCGAACCGAGCACCGCGCTCACCTCCTCCTTCACGCCGCTTCAATGCGCGGCCCGCCCGTCATCGTCCGGAAGTTGAAGAACCGCAGGTAGAGAACGGACGCGGCCACGCCGATGAGGACCAGCACCGTGGCCAGCGCCGCGCCGAGGCCGAACTGCGCGTTGCCGAAGTAGTTCGACAGCGCCGTGTGGAACGCGTACAGCGCCCAGACCTCCGTCGTGTCGTAGCCCGGCCCGCCGTTTGTGGCCAGAAGGATGTACTCGTACGAGGCCAGCAGCGACAGCGTCTGGTAGGCCGCCACGAACAGCGCCGGCCACCTCAGCTGCGGCAGCACGATGTGCCGGATGAGGGACCATGAGCCGGCCCCGTCCACGTGCGCGGCGACCAGTTGCTCGCGTGGAATGGCCCGGATGGCCGCGGAGAAGATGATCATCCCCATCGACGCGCCCACAAGGCCGTTGATGGCGATGACCATCGCCCACGGTTTCGCGTAGAGCCAGTTCTGCGTGCTGTCGATGCCCAGCCAGCCGAGCGCCTGGTTGATCACGCCGTACGGCGGCTCGGCAGCCATGTACTTCCACACGAGGACGTACACCACGGACGGCGTGATGCGCGGCAGAAGCCATGCCGCGCGAAACAGGCCGCCCCAGCGCTCCGGCACGAGAGACGTCGCCAGGGCCAGCACCAGGGCCAGGCCGACGTTGAACAACACGAGCGTCGTGCCGACGTAGAAGAACGTGTTGCGCAGGACCAGGCCGGCGGACGGATCGCCGAGGATCCGCCGGTAGTTGTCGAGCCCGATCCAGCGGAAGCCGCCCAGACCGGTGGCCACGCTGACGTCCGTGAGGCTCATCAGCAGCGTCAGGACGACCGGCACGACGAAGAAGACGAACACCACGAGCGCAAACGGGAGAAGGAACAGGAGCGCCAGGCGCCCGGACCGCGCCGGGCGCCGGTCGCCCCCCGCGTGCGGGCGGGTGGATCGAGTGGCCTGGCCCCGCCTGCGGCGCGGGCTCATCGGATGATCACCTGGTCGCGGAGCTGCGACTGCAGCTGGCGGACCACGACGTCGACCGCCTGCTGGGGCTTCTGCTGCCCCGCGATCACCGCCGACAGCCCGCGGTACACGGCCTGGTCATAGTTGCCGAACTGGCCGTGAAGCGGCAGGAAGCCGGCGTGCTCGACCATGTAGGCCACGTCGTTCAGCAGCTTGTCACCCTTGTAGTCCGCGTTCTGCAGCTCCGAACGCATGATCGCCAGGTGATTGCTGGCCACCGCGTGCCGCGCGTTGAGCTCAGGAGCCGTCGCCTCAAGAATCAACCGCGCGGCCAGGTCCGGGTGCTTGGACTGGGCCGTGACCATGTACACCAGCGGATGCGACAGCGTCACGCCCGGATGGCCGCGCTCTCCGGCCGGCAGAAGGGCGTAGCCCAGGTCCTGCATCCCCTCGTCCGAGAGCCCGTACTGGTCCTTCCACACCGCGACCTGCCAGGATCCGCCGACGAAGAAGCCGACCTTCTTTTCGCTCACCGTCCGGTGCCAGATCGACCAGTCCGTGCCCAGCAGCGACGGCCGCATCACGCCGAGTTCCTGGCTGGCCCGCGCGAAGAACTCGTACTCCTTCAACAGCGCCTGCTTGTCCAGCACAAGCTTCCCGGTCGACGGGTCCTGCAGCTGGCCCCCGAAGGCCAGGTAGAACATGTAGAAGTCGGGCCCGGGCTGCGGCCGTGTCCAGAAGCCCTGCCCGGCCGGGACGATGCCCTTGTCCTGAAGCTGCTTCGCCGTCGACAGCACGTCGTCCAGCGTGAACTCGCCCTTCAGGATGCGATCCGGCAACGTGCGGATCTGCTCGTCGCTCCAGCCGAGTTGCTTGAGCTGCGACTTCCAGTAGAAGAGCGGCCGCGCCTCCACGTCCTGCGGAATCGCCCAGATCTTCCCGTCGAGGGTCACCGACTTCCAGAGCGTCGGAAAGATGTCGTCGTACACGGGCTTGCCGCGGACATACTGGTCGAGGGGGACGATGTACCCCGCCGCCGACCACGGCGCCACGTCCTCGTGGCCGCTGAGGATGATGTCCGGCGCCTTCCCCGCCTCGGCCGCAAGGATGAACTGCTGCTTGTACTGGTCCCACGGGCGATCCACGTGCTGTCCCTCGAGACGGACGCGCACGCGGTCGCCCTCCTTCTCAAGTTCCTGGTTCAGCCGCTCGGCCGCGTCCTTAAGATTGTCGAAACGGTACCGCTCCGTCGGCCCACCGATGGTGATCGCGCGGAGCGTCACCGTCTCGACGCGGCCTTCGACCGATGGCGCCGCGGCGCCCTCCTTTGACCCGGCCGCGCCGCAGCCGGTCAGGACGCCGGCGACAAGCGCCGCCGCCGCCAGCGCCGCGGCCCGCTTGCGCCAACCCACGTGCTTGCGCTGACCGGACAATCGCAGCACCGTCACGCACCTCCCGAACGCGAATCGTGATGCACGCGCGCGCTAGAGTGAGCGCCGGTCCGCGATGGACCCCGCAATGGCCGACACGCGAGACGTCTCGTCTTAGGGAAATGAAGGTAACGAAGGCCTTCGGACCAAGCGAGCGCCTTGTTGGCAGCCGCTTGACGTGAGTGCTAACAGCGGTTGGAACTGTACCTGACGGGCGCGCAGCCTGTCAAGTCACGGAAACGCTCAAGAACGCGAGATCGACGGCCGCCGGGCGGCCTACCAGGCGGCGACCTGCCCGTCCGCACGCGGCTCGCTGCCGCCGACGAGCACCCCGTCCGGCAGGCGAAGGATCACCTGACCCCGTCCGAAACCGCCCGAGCCGAGCGCCCATCGAGCCGCGTGGCCACGCCGCGCCAGCGCTTCCACGATGTGGCGCGGCACGCCCTCTTCGAACTCGACCGCGCGGCCTTCGATCCATTGCCAGCGCGGCGCGTCGAGGGCGGCCTGCGGGTTGAGGTGGAAGTCGACGAGATTGCTCACGAGCTGCACGTGCCCCTGCGGCTGCATGAAGCCGCCCATCACGCCGAACGGGCCGACGGGCTGCCCGTCCTTCGTGAGAAAGCCGGGGATGATCGTGTGGTAGGGCCGCTTGCCCGGCGCCAGGGCGTTGTCGTGCGTGGGGTCCAGGCTGAAGTTGTGACCCCGGTTCTGCAGCGCGATGCCCGTCCCGGGGACGACGACGCCAGACCCGAACCCCATGTAATTGCTCTGGATGTACGAAACCATGTTGCCCTCCGCGTCGGCCGTGCAGAGGTACACCGTCCCTCCGGCGGGCGGGCGTCCGGGCGCCGGCTCCAGCGCCTGCGCGCCGATGGAGCGGCGTCGCTCCTCGGCGTATCCCGGGGAAAGCAGGTCGGCCACGCGGACCGACATGGACCGGGGGTCCGCGATGTAGCGGAGCCCGTCCGCGAACGCGAGCTTCACCGCTTCGATCTGCAGGTGGTAGGTCTCGACGGTCTCGCGTGCGGCGAACTCGAAGCCGTCCAGGATGTTCAGCGCCATGAGGGCGACCAGCCCCTGCCCGTTCGGCGGCAGCTCCCACACGTCGTACCCGCGGTAGCGGACGTGGACCGGGTCGACCCACTCGGGGCGGAACGATTCCAGGTCCTCCTTCCGCAGGTACCCGCCCTGCTCCCGGGAGGCGCGGTCGATCCGTTCCGCCAGGTCTCCGCGGTAGAACGCCTCGGCGCCCGTCTCCGCGATGCGCTGCAACGTGCGCGCGTGGTCCGGCGAGCGCCACACTTCGCCGATGCGCGGCGGCCGGCCCTCCGGGGCGAACGTCTCGAACCAGGCGCGGAACGTCTCCCGTTCAGGCTGGGCTTCGTACACGCTGTAGGCGCGTTGCCACGCCGCGCCCAGCACCGGGGAGACGGGGTAGCCCCGCTCCGCGTACGCCACGGCCGGCGCCAGCGCGCGCTCCAGGCCGATGCGCCCGAAGCGCGCCGACAGGGCAGCCCAGGCGGCCGGCGCCCCCGGCACCGTGACCGGCGCCCACCCGTAGCGCGGCAGTTCCGACAGCCCCGCGCGATGGAGCGCCTCGATCGAGAGCAGGCGCGGAGCCGGCCCGCTCGCGTTCAAGCCGTACAGCCGCCCGTTGGTCCACACGATGGCAAACGCGTCCCCGCCGATGCCGTTCGACGCCGGCTCGAGGACGGTCAGCGCAGCGGCGGTCGCGACGGCGGCGTCGATCGCGTTGCCTCCGGCCTGCAGCACCGAGAGCCCCGCCTGCGCCGCCAGGGGTTGCGAGGTGGCCACCATCCCGTTGGCGGCGTAGACGGGATGACGACGGGACGGGTACGGAAACATCAGGGGATCGAAGCGCAACGACGGCACCTCCAGGAGCGGGTCGACGAGGCCGGTCATCGCCGGCCGGGCACCCGATTCCTTCTTCTCGCGCGACCGCGTTCCTGCGCCGCGGCCATCACTCGCGGCGCTGGAACGCGGCGAGCCACGCCACGGCATCGTCGACGGTGCCGGTGCGGGCGCCCTCAAACTTCGGCGGCCCCTGCACCTCCCGGTGCGTGACGGCATGCGCGTCCCCGGCGAGGACGAACACGCGCATCCCCACCGCCGCCGCGGCGCCGTCGAGATCCGGGTCGTTGCCCACGAGGGCGCACGCCTCCGGGGCGACGCGCGCGAGCCGCGCGAGCTCCAGGAAGTAGTCGGGCGTCGGCTTGAGGGCGTGGGCCTCCTCGGCGCCTAGCACCAGCGCGAAGGCGGCGGGGTCGAGCCCGCCCCATGCCAGGCGCTTGAGGATGGTCTCCCGGGGAAAGACGGGGTCGCTCGCCAGGCCGAGGAACGCGCCCAGACCGCGCGCCGCCTCCACAAGGCGGCGCGCGCCGGGAATGGCGCGCACGGTGCCGGCGAGGCCGTCGTACCGCGTGGCGTAGAAGCGTTCGAAGAAGGAGGCGACGTCCTCGAACCTCAGGCCGAGCCGGCGCGCGATGCCCCGAAGCATCCGCTCGCCGACGGGCGCCGGCCGGAATCCTTCGGCGCGGACCTCCTCGGTGGCGGCGTTCACCGCGGCGACGAGTTCGGCGCCGCGATCGCCGCCGAACTCCTGAGCCAGGAGAAGAAAGTAGCCTCGATAGAAGTCGGCGGTGGTCTCCACAAGAGTGCCGTCCAAGTCGAAGAACACCGCGGCCGGGCGCCAGCCGCGCGCCCCCGACCCGCCGGCCGGTGCTGCGATCATCGGCTCTCCATCGACCTCGCTCTGCGGACGTTCTTCAGGTGTTCCTCATGCGTCTTCGCGTAGAGTAGGTGGCCGTCCGGCAGGGCCACGAAGTAGAGGTACGGGACGTTCGCCGGTTCCAGGGCGGCGCGGATGGCGTCGAGCCCCGGATTGCAGATCGGGCCGGGCGGGAGGCCCGCGTGCACGTACGTGTTGTACGGCGACGGATTGGCGAAGTCGGCGCGCGTCAGCTCCTTCGCGGGCTTGCCCACGGCGTACGCCACCGTGACGTCGCTGCCCAGCGGCATGCCGAGCTTCAAGCGGTTGTGGAAGACGGCGGACACGAGCGGCCGGTCCTGGGGATATTTTGTCTCAAGCTCGATGATGGAGGCCAGGGTGACCGTCTGGTGCACCGTCATCCCCAGCGCCCGGCTGCGCGCCGCGAGTTCCGGCGCCCACACCTCGGCGAAGCGGCGCGTCATCGCGCGCACCGCCGCGTCCGCCCCGCTGCCGTACGGCACCGTGTAGGTGTCCGGGAAAAGATAGCCCTCGAGCGGCTCCTTCACCTCCGCCCCCGCCGGCAACCAGGCGGCGACGCGGCTGCGCTGCGTCGTGGCGGCCGCGACGGCCTTGGCGTCGCCGAACCCCTCCCGGACGAGCAGCGAGCGCACCTGCGCGACGGTGTACCCTTCAGGGACGGTGAACCGGACGGTCGCCACGTCTCCGCGCGCCAGGCGCTCCAGGATCTCGTGCGTGGTCATCGAGGGGCTGAGGCGGTACCAGCCAGCCTGCAGGCGACCCGCCAGGCCGTCGAGACGGGCCGCGAGGCGGAACGCCAGGGCGTTCTTCACGATGTGCCGCTCCGCGAGGATCCGGCCGATGCCCCCGGTGCTCGCGCCTTCCGGGATGCGGACCAGGACGGCGTCTCGGGACTCCGGGTCGGCGGGCGCGACCAGGGAAAGCGCAGCCGCCGCGGTCGACGCCAGGAGCAATGCGGCCGCGGCCAGAACGCCTGCCCAGGCCCATCGCCGCACCGCCGTCCCCCGCTTTCCGAGCCGGAAAATCCCCCCAAGTATAGCATGAACCGCCCGTGCGGGCGGTTCATGGATGTCGCGGTGAGCGAGGGACGGAGGTCAGTTCCAGTCCTCTTCGTCGTCCTCGTCGTCCCCTTCGTCCTCGTACGTGCCGTATTCCTCGTCGTCTTCCCACTCGGACTGGATCTCTTCCCAACGAGCGGCGACCCGTTCCCACTCGGCGTCGTCCTCGATGTCGACGAGCACCTCTTCGCCGTCCTCGTCCTCCTCGATGCGCAGCACGACGGCTTCGTCGTCCTCTTCTTCTTCCGGAGTCAGGACCGCGTACCGCTTGCCGTCGACATCGATGACATCGAGCAGTTCAAAGGTGTGTTCCTGGCCTTCGTCATCCGTCAGGACGATGTGCTCGTCCTCCAAGTACTCCTCGTCGTAGCTGTCGTTGGCCACGCCGAGTCACCTCCTCGTCGGTGCTATGCGTAGTGTATCCGAATCGCAGGACACCATAAAGCAAGATTTTAGCCGACCGCGGCCGGCGGCGTGCGGCCGCACAAGCGCCGTGCCGCCGCCTCACCCGTCCCCCGCGCGCCGGTGGCGTTCGAGGTACGATTGTAGAATGAGCGTCGCCGCGACGGCGTCGACGACCCGCTTCCGCTTGGCCCGCGAGAGGTCGGCGTCCAGAAGGGCGCGCTCCGCCTGCACCGTGGTGAGACGCTCGTCCCACTCCTCCACCGGGACCGGCAGCCGGCGTCGCAACTGCTCGGCGAAGCGGCGCGTGCGCCGGGCCCGCTCGCCTTCGCTGCCGTCCATGTTGCGCGGAAGGCCGACGACGACCCGCTCGACCTCGTACCGGCGGACGAGGTCCAGGACCGCGTCGCAGTCGCGCTCGTCCCGCGTGCGCCGCAGCGTGAGGAGACCCTGGGCCGTCCAGCCCAGCGGATCGCTGACGGCCACGCCCAGCGTCCGCTCGCCGACGTCGAGCGCGAGCACGCGCAAGGTCAGTCCCTCCCCCAGTCGCGCCGCGGCGGCAGCAGCCGCGCCACGACCATCCCCAGCGCGAAGCCGCCGATGTGAGCCCAGTACGCGACCGTCGCCACTCCGGGCATGCTGACGGCCGCGAGGCCGTTGGCCAACTGCACGAGGAACCAGTACAGCAGGAGGAGCAGCGCCGGAACCTCGATCACGGTGATGAAGATGCCGAGAAAGATGAGCGTTCGCACGCGGGACCGCGGGTACAGCACCAGGTACGCGCCCAGCACGCCGGCCACGGCGCCGCTCGCGCCGATGGCCGGCACCAGGGAACCCGGGTTGGCCAGCACGTGCGCGACGTTCCCCACCACCCCGGCCGCCAAGTAAAAGAGGAGATAGCGCAGCGAGCCCAACCGCGCCTCGATGTTGTCCCCGAACACCCAGAGGAAGAGCATGTTCCCGGCGACGTGCAGCCAGCCGCCGTGAAGGAACGTGGCCGTCACCAGCGTGGCCAGGACGTGGGGCTGCGACAGCGCGGCGCCCTGCCAGGCGGCGTCCACGCGCGCCGGGATCACGCCCCATTGCGCGATCAGCGCCTGGGCCGCGTCCGGAGGCAGCAGCCACTGGCGCATGAACACGTAGAGGTTGACGAGGATCAGCGTGATCGTCACCCACGGAAACCTTCCGGACGGCTCGCTGTCGCGTAACGGGACCAGAAGCTCGACCTCCTCGCGGTGATGGGGGCGGCGGCGCCTGCGGCCGGAACGCCGGGCGGAACGTCAGGCGGAACCGAGCATGGCGCTCACAGCCTCGCGCGCCGCCTTGAGCGCGTCGGCAAGCCGCGTGGCGTCGCGCCCGCCGGCCTGCGCGAAGTCCGGACGGCCGCCGCCTCCGCCGCCGATGGCGCGCGCGGCCCGCGCCACCACCTCGCCGGCGTGCGCGCCGCGCTCGACGACATCCCGCGTGAACGTGGCGAGCAACATCGCCCGCTCGCCCACGCGCGCGGCCAGCACGACCCCGCCGGAGCGCAGCCGGTCGCGGACGTGGTCGGCGAGGGTGCGCAGGCCGTCGGCGTCGTAATCGCGCACTTCCGCGAACACGACCGGCACGCCGTGCACCGGCTCCGCCGTCGCGGCCAGCCGGTCCGCCTCGCCCCTCGCCGCCTGGGCGCGAAGGGCGGCCAGTTCGCGCTCGCGCTCCTTGAGGCGCGCCATGAGGTCTTCCACCTTCGCCGGCAACTCCTCGACCGGCGCCTTGACCGCCTCCGCCGCGGCGGACAGCAGCGCCTCGCGGCGCTTGACATAGTCATATGCCCCTCGGCCCGTCACCGCCTCCACGCGGCGCACGCCGCTGCCCACGCTGCCCTCGGACGTGAGCACGAAGAGGCCGACCTCCGCCGTGTTGCGCACATGCGTGCCGCCGCAGAGCTCGATGGACGGCCCCATCGACACGACGCGCACGATCTCCCCGTACTTTTCCCCGAAGAGCGCCATGGCTCCCATCGCCTTCGCCTCGTCCAGCTTCATGTGCCGGACCTGCACCGGGTGGGCCGCCAGCACGGCCTCGTTCACGCGCGCCTCGACCTCCGCCAGTTGATCGGGGCTGGGCGCCGCCAGCGCCGTGAAGTCGAAGCGCAGGCGGTCCGGCGCGACGAGCGAGCCCGCCTGGTTCGCGTGCTCGCCGAGCACATCCTTGAGCGCCCGGTGCAGGAGGTGCGTGGCGCTGTGGTTGCGCATGATGTCCCGGCGCCGGTTCTCGTCGACGCGCGCCTGGACGACGTCGCCCACGGCCAGGCGTCCTTCGGTGACCGTGGCCGCGTGAAGGAAGACGCCGGCCTCCTTGCGCGTGTCCTCCACACGGGCGCGGCCCGCCGGGCCTTCGAGCCAGCCGGTGTCGCCCACCTGGCCGCCCGACTCGGCGTAGAACGGCGTCGACGACAGCACGACGAGCACGCGCTCGCCCTCCCGCGCCTCCGGCCGGCCGGCGCCGTCCGCCGCGATGGCGACGACCTCCGCTTCCGCCGCGAGGCGGTCGTAGCCCACGAACTCCGTGGGCGGCAGCGACTCCGCCCATTCCCCGCCCCGCGTCGCGGCGCCGATCTTCGCCTGCCAGTCCGCCCGGGCACGGCGGCGTTGCTCCTGCATCACGGCTTCGAAACCGTCGCGATCGACCGTCAGGCCGGCCTCCTCCGCGGCGTCGACGGTCAGGTCCAGCGGGAACCCGTACGTGTCGTAGAGACGGAAGGCGTCCTCGCCGGAGATCTGCCCACGGCCCGAACGCTTCGCCTCCTCCACAAGCTCGTCCAGCAGCTGCATGCCCTGCTCCAGCGTCTGGCCGAAGCGCTCCTCCTCCTGCCGGATCACGCTCTGCACAAACTCCTGCGCGCCGGCGATCTCCGGGTACGCCTCGCCCATGACGTCGACCACGGCCGGCACCATGTCGCAGAGGAACGGGCGGTCGAGGCCGAGCTTCCTCCCGAAGCGCACGGCCCGGCGCAGGATGCGGCGCAGCACGTGGCCGCGCCCCTCATTGGACGGCACGACGCCGTCGGCGATGAGAAACGTGCACGCGCGGGCGTGGTCGGCGATCACGCGGAAGGGGAACCCGGCGGGTCCGCGGTCGTACGCGCGGCCGGAGAGTTGCTCCACGCGGCGGAGCAGCGGCAGGAAGAGGTCCGTGTCCCAGTTCGTGTCCACGTCCTGGAGCACGGAGGCGATCCGCTCAAGCCCCATGCCGGTGTCCACGCTCGGCTTGGGGAGCGGCGTCAGCGTCCCGTCCGCCCCGCGCTCGAACTGCATGAAGACGAGGTTCCAGATCTCGAGCCAGCGGTCGCAGTCGCACTTCCCGATGCCACACTCCGGCGCGTCGCAGGCGTAGCGGGCGCCCCGGTCGATGAGGATCTCGCTGCAGGGACCGCAGGGACCGGTGTCGCCCATGGCCCAGAAGTTGTCCTTCTCCCCCAGCCGGACGATGCGGTCCGCCGGCAGGCCGGCAATCTCCTGCCAAAGCTGCGCAGCCTCGTCGTCCTCGCGGTAGACCGTGGCCCACAGCCGCTCCATCGGCAGCCCGAAGACCTCCGTGACAAGCTCCCAGGCGAAGGTGATGGCCTCGCGCTTGAAGTAGTCGCCGAACGAAAAGTTGCCGAGCATCTCGAAGAACGTGTGGTGACGCGCCGTCTTGCCCACGTTTTCCAAGTCGTTGTGCTTGCCGCCGGCGCGCACGCACTTCTGCGCCGTGGTGGCCCTCCGGTACGGCACCTGGCGCTGTCCCGTGAACACGTCCTTGAACTGGACCATGCCGGCGTTCGTGAAGAGCAGCGTCGGGTCGTCGGCCGGCACCAGCGACGAGCTCGGCACGCGCGCGTGGCCGCGCTGCTCGAAGAACTCCAGGAAGGCGCGGCGGATTTCGGCGGATGTCCGCGGTCGCGTGACCGTCGTGGACATGTGGAACCACTCCCTTAAAAAAAATCCCCCGGCCGTCGGCCGAGGGGCGAACATCCTTCGCGGTACCACCCTGCTTCGCGGCTGCCTCGCGGCAACCGCCTCGCCGGCCCGCCACCCGCGCCCCGAAAGGAGCGCCCGGCGGGCCGCACGCGCCGTATCGCGGCGCGGCGCCGGACTTCGGCGTCTCCGCCTACCGTCCGGAGCTTGGACCGGGCTGGCCGCCGCGCGGACAGGGCCTTTCACCGACCGCCCCTCGCTGGGTTCCGCGCCGTCCGCGGCCTCGTGGTCCGCATCGCTGCGTATGGGTGCGCATAAACGCTGGCAGCATTCTACAGAACCGCGGCGCCGATGTCCACACGCCCCGGCGCGCGCCGGCGAAACGGATGCGGTCCCTGGTCACCGCACCAGAACCCGGTAGAAGAAGCGCGCCGTCACCACGAGGAACCCGACGAACGGCACGGCCAGGATCACGCCGCCCAGGCCGGCCAGCTGTCCGCCGGCGAGCAGGGAGAAGATGACGACGAGCGGGTGCAGCCCCAGGGTGGTCCGCATCACGAAGGGCCCCACCACGGCGCTCTCAAGTTGCTGGATGATGACGAACGCGATGACGACGGACAGGGCCAGACGGGAGGACTCCGTGAGCGCCACCGCCACGGACGGGACGGCGCCCGCGACCGGCCCGAAGTAGGGAATGAGCTCGCCGAGCCCGGCCAGCGCGCCGAGCAGCAGGGCGTACGGGACGCCCAGCACGAACAGCGCGAGCGTCGCGAGCGCGCCCACGATGAACGCGAGCGTCAGCTGGCCGCGCACGTACCCCGAAAGCATCGCGTCGAGCTCGCCGAAGTAGCGCATCAGCGACTGGCGCGCCTCCGGAGGGAGCCAGCGCACCGACGCCTGCTTGAGCCGCGGCAGGTCGACGAGCATGTAGAACGCCAAGACCGGCGCGACCGCCAGGACCAGCACGTCCCGCGCCAGCCCCACGAGCCCGGAGAGCCAGGCGCGCAACCGCGCGTGGAGGGACGCCTGGGCGCGCTCGATCGCGGCGTCGATCGCGTCGCGCACGGTCGGCGGCAGCGCGGCCCGGGCGTAGTCCCGCTGGGCGTGCTCGATGGCCGACTGGACCTGCCGCGTGTACTGGGGCAGGCGGTCGGCCAGGTTCTGCACCTCGGTCACGAAGACGGGCACCGCGAACGCGACGAGCGCGGCGAGGACCACGCCGACGAGCGCGTAGACGAGGAGCACCGCCCACGGCCGCGACAGGCCGTGCCGCGCCGCCCACTCCACGAGGGGCGCGAGGAGGTAGGCGAGGGCCGCCGCCAGTGCAAACGGCGCGAGCGCGCCACGCAACAGGTACGCCAGCCCGACCACGGCCCCCACCGCCGCCGCGCCCGCGCCCCAGCGCACGGTCGGTCGAGCCAGCCACGCGCGCAACGGCAATGGATTCGGGCCTTTCGTCTAGTCTTTGAGGGCGCGCCACGCGTAACGCAGGCGACGGCCTGCGCGGCTCATCCGGCGTTCCGCCTCGTTCCAGCCATGGCGCGCCATGCGCGCGGCCATGCGGCCCTGGCGCAGGATGCGCATGGCCCAGCGGTAGCGCCACCGGCGCTCCGCCACGAACCAGGCCAGCCCGGCCACGACCATCCCGCCGGCCAGCATGCCCTGCCAAAAGCGACGCATCACTCGCTCACCTCCGCGCCGGCCGTCCCCACGGATGCACCCGTGTGGATCGGGACCAGCTCGCCCTCTTCGTCCACGCTGTACACCGCCAGCTCGTCGCCGTGCCAGCCGAACTCGACGCAGCAGTCCCAGCAGAAGAACTGCTCCGCGGCGATCCTCCCGGTCCGGCGCCCTCCGCACTGCGGACAATCCACGTTGCGGACCTTCCTCCCGTGTCTCGATTAGGCACAGTGTGTCACGGTCGGCGCGCGCTTAACCGGAGACCGGGTCCCCGGCGGGCGCCGTCCCTTCACCGGCCGGGCCGGAGCGGACGATGGCCACGTCGCCGCCCGTCCACACGAGGCGCCCGTCGGCCGGCAGGAAGCCCTGGCCGTCCACGATGTCCCGGACCAGCCCTAGGCTCACGCTGTAGCCGAGGATGCGGCCCGTTTCGGGATCGAAGACGACGTCGTCGATCGTGCCCTGATCGCGCCCTTTCTCGTCGACGAGCCGCGTACCGAGCGCCGAGCGGTGCCGCCGCCGCATCGCCTGAAGCCGGTCGCGCCGCTCGCGGCCGGCGCGCAGGACCACGTCCGTGCGGACGAGGACGGCAGACGGGCCGATCTCCGCGACTTCCTCGAAGGGAACGATGCGCTCGCCGCGCCACGTCCCGCCGCCGTCGAGAAGGAAGCCGACGACGCGGTCGCCGCCCTGCCCGACGAGGATGTCGACCACCCGGCCGAGGACCCGCGCGTCGTCCCGGCCGAGGACGGGCAGGCCGATCACTTCCGAGCGACGCCGTCGTTCCACGTCGCGTCCCTCCCGGCCTAGTGTGCCCGGCGGGCGGCGAACGGGCGTCGGTGGTCACGCCAGCGCGTGGACATGCAAAACGCCCCGTGCCGGCGCACGGGGCGTGACGCCATCGAGATCCTCGAAGGGGCTCAGTGCGCGGCCGCGAGACGCTCGAGCGGGTGGCCGGCGCCGCGCAGGGGGGCTTCGATCGTGCCGCCGCCGACGACCTCGTCGCCGCGGTAGAACACGACGGCCTGGCCGGGCGTGACCGATCGGGCCGGTTCGTCGAAGACCATGCGCACGCGGCCGTCCTCCTGAGGATGGATCACGCCCCGCACGGGCTGGCCGTTGTATCGGATCTTGGCCTCGACCGGCACGGGCTCCGTCAGTTCCGGCCACGCGATCCAGTTGAGGTCCTCCGCCACCAGCCCCTCGCAGTAGAGCGCTTCCTCCGGTCCCACGATGACCGCGTTGCGCTGCGGATCCAGCGCGACGACGTACAGCGGCCGGTCGGCGTGGATGCCGAGGCGCCGGCGCTGGCCGATGGTGTACGCGGCCAGGCCGAAGTGGCGGCCGACCTCGCGGCCGTCGAGGTCGAGGATGGGCCCGGGCGTCATGCCCTGCGGGGCGCGCTCCTGGACGACCTCCGTGTAGCGGCCGCTGGCGACGAAGCAGATCTCCTGGCTGTCCGGCTTGTTCGCGACGAAGAGGCCGCGCTCCGCCGCCATCCGCCGCACCTCGGGCTTCGTGAAGCCCCCGAGCGGCAGGAGCGTCTGCGCGAGCTGGTCCTGCGTGAGGGCGTACAGCGCGTAGGACTGGTCCTTGCGCGCGTCGACGGCGCGGCGCAGGCGGTAGCGGCCCGTGAGCGGGTCGCGGTCCACGCGTGCGTAGTGGCCGGTGGCCACGTAGTCGGCCCCCATCTGCCGGGCCTTGTGCAAGAGCGCGTCGAACTTGATGTACCGGTTGCAGGCGAGGCAGGGGTTGGGCGTGCGACCGCGCGCGTAGTCGGCGACGAAGCGGTCGATGACCTGCGTCTCGAAGATGTCGCGGAAGTTCAACACGTAGTAGGGAATGCCGAGGCGGTCCGCGACGGCGCGCGCGTCGAACACGGCCCCGAGCCCGCAGCAGCCGCCGCGCTCCTGCACGACGCCCGGCTCGTCCTCCGGCCAGAGGTTCATGGTGACGCCGATGACCTCGTAGCCCTGCTCCTTCAGCAGGGCGGCGGCCACCGAGCTGTCGACACCGCCGCTCATCGCGGCGACGACCACGCCGCGGCTCATGCGGATCTCACCTTTCTCACGCGCGCCACGGCCTCCTCAAGGATGGCGAGCGCGCGGTCGACGTCCTGTTCCGTCGTCGGGCGGCCGACGGTCAGGCGCAGCCCGGCCGCCGCAAGCTCCCGCGGCAGCCCGAGCGCCAGGAGCACGTGCGACGGCTCGATGCTGCCGGACGTGCAGGCGGAGCCGCTGGACGCGGCAAGCCCGGCCAGGTCGAGGTGGACGAGCAGCGCCTCGCCGTCCACGTCCGCGAGGCTCACGTTGACGTTGTTCGGCAGGCGTCCCTCGCCGGCGGGCCCGTTCAGGCGCGCGCCGGGCACGCGGTCCAGGATGCCGGCGATCAGGCGGTCGCGCAAGGCGGTGAGCCGCGCCGGCTCGCCCTCCGCGAGCGCGGCCATCGCCAACTTCGCCGCCTTGCCGAGCCCCGCAATGCCGGCGGCGTTCTCGGTGCCGGGGCGCCACGCCCGCTCCTGCCCGCCGCCGAACGTCAGAGGCTTGAGGCGCAGGCCGCTGCGCACGTAGAGCGCGCCCACGCCCTTCGGGCCGTAGATCTTGTGCGCCGAGAGCGAGAGCAGGTCGACGTCCAACGCCTGCACGTCGACCGGGATCTGGCCGACGGCCTGCACGGCGTCCGTGTGGACCCAGGCGCCCACCTCGTGCGCCACGCGCGCGATCTCGGCGACGGGCTGAATGGCGCCCATCTCGTTGTTGGCCAGCATGACCGTGACGAGCGCCGTGTCCGGCCGCAGCGCGCGGCGGACCTCGTCAGGGTCGACGAACCCCTCGCCGTCGACCGGCACCACGGTGACGTCGAATCCCTCGGCGCGGAGGGCGTGGCACGCGTCCAGCACGGCGTGGTGTTCGATGGCGCTCGTCACGACGTGCCGGCGCCCCTCCTCCGCCCGCGCGCGCGCGGCGCCCAGCACGGCGAGGTTGTCGGCCTCGCTGCCGCCGCTTGTGAAGATGACGTCCCGGAAGTGCGGGGCATGGATGAGCTCCGCCACGCGGCGACGGGCTTCGTCCAGCGCCCGGCGCGCCGCCCGGCCCGTCGCGTGGATGCTCGACGGGTTGCCCCAGTTCTCCCGGAGGGTCTCCAACATGACCGCGGCCACGTCCGGGTGGACCGGGGTCGTGGCCGCGTAGTCAAAGTACAGCTGGCCCATGCCGGCCGCTCCTTCAGATGTAGTACATGTGAGCCAGTCGCTGCCGCGCCTCGCGATCCTGCTCGACGAGGTCGGCCAGGGTGATGTTGTCGACGACGTCCTCGATGGCGCGCCGCACCTTGATCCACACGTCCTGGGCGACGCAGACCGTCTTTTCCCCGCAGAAGCGGTACGCGTAATCCGGGCCGCCCAGGGAGCATTCCGTGGGCGCGATCGGCCCTTCCAGCACGCGGAGCACGTCTCCGACGGTAATATCCTGCGGATCCCGGGCGAGCATGTAGCCGCCCTGCGCGCCGCGCACGCTCTGCACGAGACCGGCCTTGCGCAGCGGCGAAAAAAGCTGCTCCAGATAGTGTTCCGAAAGGCCTTGTTTCTCCGCGATTTCACGCAAAGGCACGGGGCCTTCGCCGTACCGCAGGGCGAGCTCAAAAAGAGCCTTCGTGCCGTAACGGCCTTTGGTCGTGATGTACACCGCCGCGTCTCCTTTCCGCGCGCGTATTCAAGGCCGCCGCCAGGCGCAAATCCGGGCGCGGCCGCGATCTTGCCGCGCCAATTCCGGGTGAACGCACTGCTTTGTCTTCATCGTACGGGTTCGCGTCGCGCGCCGTCAATGAGAGGAGAAATTGTCAGGACCCTTCGACCGGCGCTGCGCGCGCAGGCGCTCCAATCGCTCGCGGATCGTCTGCTCCATGCCGTTGGACGTCGGCTCGTAGTAGCGCGCGTCGCGCAGATCCTCGGGGAGGTACGGCTGATCGACCCAATTGCCCGGGTAGTCATGCGGGTAGAGGTAGCCGACGCCGCGGCCCAGGCGCGCGGCGCCGCTGTAGTGGGCGTCACGCAGGTGCGGCGGGACGGTCAGGCCCTTGCCCGCCTCGACGTCGCGCAGGGCCTTCTCCAGACCGGCGTAGGCCGCGTTCGACTTGGGACACGCCGCGAGAAAGGCGACGGCCTGCGCGAGCGGGATGCGCGCTTCCGGGTAGCCCACCATCAGCGCCGCCTGCGCCGCGGCCAGCGCGATGGACGTGGCTTGCGGGTAGGCGTTGCCGACGTCCTCCGCGGCCATGACGACGAGGCGCCGGCCGATGGTGGCGAGGTCGAAGCGCACCGACACGAGGCGCGCGAGGTAGAACAGCGCGGCGTCGGGATCGCTGCCGCGGACGCTCTTCTGCAGCGCGCTGAGGAGGTCGTAGCCGTCCGACTCCGAGAACGTGTGCAACTCGGCGCGCAGGCACTCCCACAGCCGTTCCTCCTCGACCGCGCGACCCTCCGGCGTCTCCGGCGCCGTGAGCACGGCGAGCTCCAGGGCGTTGAGCGCCGCGCGCAGGTCGCCGCCGACCGCGCGCGCGAGCTTCTTCAACAGGTCGTCGTCCACGACGGGCCGCCAGGCCGCGAGGCCGCGCTCCTCGTCCGCGAGCGCGCGCCGCAGGGCCGTCTCGACGTCCGCCGGGGAAAGCGGCTTGAGCTCCAGGATCGTCGAGCGGCTTCGCAAGGCGGGCGGCAGCGAGAGAAAGGGGTTCTCGGTCGTCGTCCCGATGAAGATCACGCGGCCGTCCTCCACGGCCGGAAGCAGCGTCTCCACCTGGTTGCGCGCGAAGCGGTGGACCTCGTCCACATGGAGGACGAGGCCGCCGGGGCCCGCCGCGTCGATGGCCTCGCGCAGCTCCTTGACGCCGCTGCTGACGGCGTTCAGCGAGACGAACGGCCGGCCCGCGGTGCGGGCGATGATGTGGACGAGGCTCGTCTTGCCCGTCCCCGGCGGCCCGAAGAGGATGAGGGAGCGGAGCGCGCCCGATTCCAGCATCCGGCGCAGGATGCGGCCGGGGCCCACGAGGTGCTCCTGGCCGACGACCTCGTCCAGCGTGCGCGGCCGCATCCGCGCGGCCAGCGGCGCGCGGCCGGGGTCGGGGCGCGGTGTGCGGGCGTCGTTCACGGCGGGCGCCTCCCTCGTTGGCCGGCGCTGCGGACGCGCCGGCCTCACGGTCTCATCGTAACGGCCGCGCCGCGGCCGGTCACACGGTGGTTGCTCGTCTCGCGCGCCAGGCTCTCTTCCCGTTCCGGTCACGCGGCGTCACGGCGCGCTCGCGGCCGGCGACGGCGTACCGGCCGACGCTCCGGCGGCGCCCGTGGCCGCGAACGGGTCGCTGCGGCCGGCGGCCGGCGGGGGCGGCGGCAGTTCAGCCGTGCCCTCAGGGCTCAGCGGGAACGCGAAGGTGTACGCGCCGACCGGCGCCGCCGGCGAAGCCAGGGCCGCCCACTGCGCCGCGTCCTCGCCTGCGGCCGAGGCGTCCGAGAACAGCCGCACCCTCTCCAGGGTGAC
>JADGHN010000019.1 GCA_019683875.1 Clostridia bacterium | reverse complement strand
CACACGGGGCTGTACCGGGAGACGGAAGGACACGAATATTACCTTCGAAACTTCTTGCAGATCCAGGGCAACTACGGCTTCCACGCGTACAAGATCAACGACGCCACGGACGAGGAGGAGCCGGGCCCGACGCACGGCTGCGTGAACCTGCCGGCCGGCGACATGGAGGCCCTCTACCACTGGGTCAAGATCGGCACGCCCGTCGAGATTCGCTACGTGAACGCGGACACGGCGGGCACCTCCTGAACCGCCCGGGAACGGCGCGCGGGCGGACCGGCCGCCGGCGGGCGGCGGCCGGCGGTCGACGCGGACCGGGGCGGCCGGATGCGTCCGCTTGGGCGGTCAGCCGGGGCGTGCGACGCCCGCGTACCGCGCCATGCGCAGAAGCGCGTCCTGGCCGCGCATGCCGGGCGTGATGCCGATCGCCTGGGCCGCGTCGGTGACCGATTCGAGGGGCGCTTCCAGGAGGTCGTCCAACGTGCGGACGCCGATGGCGCGCCCGGCGATGATTCCGCGATCGCTCAGCCTCGTGTTGAGAAGGTTCACGTCCAACGCGCCGCACATGATGTAGCCGTCGCCCGCCGTCGCGGCGATCAGCCGGGTGCGCGGCAGCTCCACGACGACTCCGATGGCCGTGCAGCCGGGCAGGTCCAGCGGCTGAAGGGTGACCACTCGCTTCACCTCCGGTTCCTCGGGCCGCCCGTCCCGGGCGGCTCCCCGTCATGCTACGCCGCCGCAGGCCTGTCCCGTGCATTCCGGGCGCGCGCCGTCGGGATACAATGCCCAGGGGGTGACGCGATGGTCGTCAGCGGCCGCGCCCGTCTCGGGCGGCGGACAAAGGCCCTCGTGCGCAGCCTGATACCCGGCGAGATCGCCGTCCTGGCCCACCCGGACCTCGACCGCGTCGCCGCCCAGGCGCTGCTCTCCGCCCGGGTGAAGGCGGTGATCAACGCCGCCCCGTCCGTGACCGGCCGGTACCCGGCGGAGGGTACGGACCTGCTGCTGGAGGCCGGCGTCCCCGTGATCGATTCCGCCGGCGAGGCTGTCTTCGACCTCATCCCGGAAGGCGCGCCGGTGCGCCTGGACGGCGATGCCATCTGGGTGGACGACCGTCTCGTGGCCCGCGGCCGGCGCGTCACGCGGGAGACGCTCGAGCGGGACCGCGCCGCGCACCGCGCCCGGTTTCACGCGAACTTCGTCGCGTTTTTGAAGAACACGGTGGAGCACGCCGACCGGGAAAAGGAGACGCTGCTCGGACCGCTGGAGGTGCCGCCGGCGCGCGTGCCGATCCGCGGCCGGCACGCGCTCATCGTCGTGCGGGGGCTGGACTTCCGCGCCGACCTGGAGACGCTTCGCACCTACATCCGGGACGTGCGTCCGGTCCTCATCGGCGTCGACGGCGGCGCGGACGGGCTCCTGGAGTTCGGCCTGCGCCCGGACGTGGTCGTCGGCGACATGGACAGCGTGGGAGACGAAGCCCTGCGCAGGGCGCGGCAGATCGTCGTTCACGCGTATCCGGACGGCCGCGCCCCGGGCCTGGAGCGGGTGAGGCGGCTCGGCCTGGAAGCGGACATCCTCCGCGCGCCCGGCACCAGCGAGGACGTGGCCCTGCATTTCGCCTACGACCACGGCGCGAGGCTCCTCGTGCTCGTCGGAAGCCACTCCGGGTTCGTGGACTTCATGGAAAAGGACCGCGCCGGCATGGCCAGCACCCTGCTGACGCGGATGAAAGTCGGCCACATGCTGGTCGACGCCAAAGGCGTCCACCAGCTCTATCGGACCTCGTTCCGGCCGGGATACCTCGTGGCGCTGACCGTCGCGGCGCTCATCCCGGCCGGGCTCGTGGCGCTCGCCTCGCCGCTCATGCGCGCCGCGGTGAGCCTCCTGTACTGGAAGGTCCGCCTGTGGTTCGGCTGGTAGGAGGCACGCCATGATCGACTGGCGAACGCACGCGCTCTCCCTCGTGGCGGTGTTCCTGGCGCTCGGTCTGGGCATCGCCATCGGCGGGATGATGGGGTCCAAGGCGGAGGCCGTCATCGCACAGCAGGAGGACGTGATCCATCAACTTCACCTGCGGCTGGCCGACGAGGAGGCGCAGCTCAAGCAGGCGCAGGCCACGATCGACGCCCAGCGCCAGCAGGCGGAGGAAGGGCAGGCCACGTCCGGCCGCCTCACGGCGGAACTGGTGCGCGGGGTGCTCGAAGGCCGCTCGGTCGGGGTCGTCAACGTCGGGGCGCCCGACCTTGAGGGACGGGCGCTGGAGGCGGTGCGGGCGGCCGGCGGCGGGTGGAGCTTCGTGCTGACCATGGACCCCGCCCTCCTGCGGGGCGCGGATGAGACGCTCGCCGCGCTGGCCGCCCAGGAGGGACGCTCCCAGCCGCTGGAGCGATACGTGGCCGCCTGGGCGGACGAGGCCCTGACGGCGCCCGGGACGGAGATCGACCGCGCCGTGAAAGCCGGCGCCGTCACGTGGGTGGCGTCGGCGCCGGGGCCGCTTGACGGCCTCGTGGTGCTCTGTCCCGAGGCGCTCACCCCCGCCCAGTGGCGGCAGCTCGTGCAACCCTGGCTGGACGCGGCGGCCCGGCTGAAGCTGCACGCGGTCGTCGCCACCGACGGGGACGCCGTCGCCGCGATGGCGCGCAACTTCTGGAGCGCCGCCACGGCGACCGTCGACCACCTGGACCGTCCGGAGGGCGAGGTTGCGCTCGTGCGGCTGCTGGCGGGCGCGGACGGCCACTACGGGACCGAGCCGGCGGACAGGGGATGGTGGCCGCGGGAGGCGGGGACGCCGAGCGCGGGGACGGGTCCGAGCCGGTGATGGTGACGGTCATCATTCCGGCCTACAACGAGGAGGAGCGCGTCGCGGACAGCGTTGCGGCGGCCTTCTCCCTGCCGGGCGTGCGGGAAGTGATCGTCGCCGATGACGGGTCGCGCGACGCGACTGCGGAACGGGCGTCGGCGGCGGGCGCGCGCGTCCTGCGACTGCCGCATCGCGGCAAGGGACAGGCGGTGGCCGCGGCCGTCAAGGAGGCCAGCCAGCCGTTCACGCTCCTCGCCGATGCCGACCTCGGCGCCACGATTCGCCACTTCGCGCCGCTCATCGAGCCGGTGCGGCGCGGCGAGGCCGACATGACGATCGGCGTCTTCGGGAAGGCGGGCGCCGGGGGCGGCGTCGGGGCCGTCCTGCGCCTCGCGCGATGGGGCGTGCGGCGCCTGTCGGGGCTCACGCTCGCCGCGCCGCTGTCCGGGCAGCGGGCCGCGCGGACGGAACTCCTGCGCTCCGTGCGCTTGGAGCCGGGCTTCGGGCTCGAGGTGGGGCTCGACATCGACGTGGCCCGCCGCGGCGGCCGCGTGGTGGAGGTGACCCTGCCGGTCTCGGCCGCGCACGCGGTGACAGGCAGGTCGGTGCGCGGATTCATCCACCGCGGGCGGCAGTTCCTGGCCGTGGCGCGGGCGCTCTGGCGGCGGCGCGGCGGCCGTGCGGCGGGAGGCTCATGATGGCGGGGGACATTCCGATGGCGTGGGCGGCGTGGATCGTCGCGGCGGCGGCGTCGGCCGCGGGCGCCGCGTGGAGCGTGCGGGCGTTCCCCCGGCGGGGCTGGGTGGCGCGGAACTATCGAGGTCAGGCGATTCCTCTCGGCGCCGGCTGGGCATTCGTCGCCGCCGGGATGCTCGGCGGGTGGCTCGTTGGCGCTTGGCGGACGACACCCTCGTGGACGTGGTGGGCGGGGCCGCTTGTCCTGGCCGTGCTCGGATGGCTGGACGATCGGTGGGGCAGCGCGTCGGAGAAAGGGCTCCGCGGTCACCTGCGGGCGCTCCTGCGGGGACGGGTGACGACCGGCGTGTGGAAGCTCGCCGGCGGCGGCGCGTTCGCCCTCGTCGCGGCCGCGGCCGTGCATCCGCCACACGGGGCGGGCGGGACGGCCGCATGGCTGGCCGACGCTCTATTGGTGGCCCTCTCGATCAACGGGCTGAACGCCTTCGACCTGCGCCCAGGACGGGCCGTCAAGGCCTGGCTGGTCCTGGTCGGGGCGGCGTGGCTCCTCGGCACGCGCTCCGCGTGGCTGCCGCCGTACCTTGCGGCCGTGCTCGGTTTCGCCGCCTGGGATCTGCGCGCTCGGGCGATGATGGGCGACACCGGCTCGAACGCCTTGGGCGTCCTGGCCGGGCTGAGCTGGCTCGGGGTGCCGGATCGGGCGGCGCGCCTGACCATGCTCGTGCTGCTGGCGCTGTTTCACGTCTGGATTGAGCGCCGCTCCCTTACCGCGTGGATCGAGTCGCACCCCTGGATCCGGTGGCTGGACCGGCTCGGCCGCCCGGCGGACCGGTAGGCGCCTCAGGGCTTGCCGAGTTGCTCGCTGACGCTGCCGAAGAACGCGGCCGCCACCATCGTGAGCATCGTCGCCGCGGCGACAACCCCCGAGTCGTTGAGCGCGATCACCGCAAACGTTCCAAGGGCGTACCCGAAGGCGCCGACGCGCAGCGCCGGCTGCTCGGCCCACAGCCGCCGCATCGGCTCCGGCGACCAGAGCATGAGCATGGCGCTGCTGGCGAGGAACACGGCGAGGAGCTTCGTCCAGATCGTGAGTTGGATGAGCCGCCACTCCATGGCCAGCTTGCCCACGGCGATGCGCACGAGCGGCGCGGGCCCCGCATGCCAGACCTCCAGGGCCAGCCGTCCCACGTGGGAGGGGTGGCCCCTTCCCAGGATGATGTCGAGCGTGACCATCAGCGCCGCGACACCGACGAACCCGAGCGCGGCCCAGAAAAGGTCCAGCCAGTCGATGCGGCGGCGCACGGCGTAGAGGTACGTGGGCACGAACGCAAGGACAGCAGCCGTCGCGCCCCCGAAGTTGGCGCCGCCCCCGGGCCAGGCCAGGAGCCCCACGCACGTGGCCATCAGCAAGAGCGCCCCCCAGTGGCCTCGCCTCGGCCAGCGCTCCAGAAGTCCCACGGTGGCGACGAGCACCGCGCCGATCCAGACGCCCATGAACTCGTTGCCAATGCCGTAAAAGCGTGCGCCGGAGAGGGCCGAGTACCCCAGGTACGACCACCGCGTCCACGCGCCGGCGCGCAGCGCATCGGCCGTGAGGAGCGCGGCGGCCACGAGCGAGAGGGCGTACAGCCCACCGACCGGACGGCGCCACACTCGCGCGCCAACCCATGCGGAAAGGAAGACCAGGAGCAGCGCGGCTCCCGCCGTATCGGCGACGCCGGACGCGAGGCCGCGCCACGGCGGCCACGGGGAGCCGACGGCGAGCAGCGTTCCAGGACCGAAGGCGGCCAGCAGGAGGAACAGCCAGCCGACCCACCTCAACGGGCGCCGCCCGGCCACAAGCGCGATGCCCGCCGTGGCGACGGCGACGAGGTAGACGAGGATCCAACCCTTGATGAGCTCGGGCCGGAGGCGGTCGATGGCCACGGAGCGGTCGTGCACCTGCCGGGCGAGCGTCGCGCCGTCGGACGCGCCGGGAATTCCGGCCGCCGCCACGGATGCCGGAACGACGTACGCCGGCCGCCCGGTCGCTTCGACCGGAGCCGTCAACCCGAACCACGCGGCGACGGTGGGAAGCAGGTCGCTGGCGGTCACCAACCCCGGACGGCGCGTGCTGGGCGAGACGACGAGACCCGGACCGCCCGGCCGTCCCCAGACGGCGAACGGGGTCAGCGTGTCCTGCGCCAGCCCGGTGGCCTCGCGCGGCACCGGCGAAAGCAGCACGAGCGCGTCCCGCGACGGGTCGAGCGAGGACATCAGGAACGCGAGCAGGTCTCCCAGCCGGTGGAGGGCGGCCGCGCGCTGCGCGGCGGCGACGGCGTCGGTGGTCCACGCCGCGTACGAACGCTGGCGCCACAGGTCGCCGTCCTCGATGGCGACGAACCTCGGCCCGCCGGCATCCGGCGCCGGCAGGGAGCGCCACCAGCGGCGGAGCTCGTCGAGGTCCGTGTCGATGCCGTACGGCGCGTCCGCCCGCATTCGCAACGTTCGCTCGGACACGTCGCCCATCGCCACGAGGCCGCGGCGGTCGGCGAGCATGACGGCGGCGCCGCGTTCGACCTGGCCGGGGATGTCCGCGTTGCCCCACACCGCCGTCTGGATCCCGGCGGAGCGGAGAAGGTCGCCCAGCGCGCCCGGCCCCCCTCCCAGGTTCGCGTTGGCCCGCTCCAGCGCGGCCATGCGGGGCACGACGACGGCGCCGGCCGGAGCCTCGACGCCCGTCCGCCGGAGGAGCACCGACGCGGCCACGCCTTCCGGCGTCACCTCGGCAGCGTCATACGCCTCCGGCGGTCCGGTGGCCTCCGCCTGCGCGCCGGCGCCGAGCGTGAGATAGGACGCCACGCGCGTCGCGTTGCCCCCGCGCACGTTGACGGACGCCCAGGCGGCGCGGTTCGTGAAGTTGCGCAGCGAGGGGACCGGCGCGGTCACGTCGCTCCACGAAAGGTCCGGGACGACGACGACCACGGCGCGCCGCACGGCGTTTCCCGGGGCCGCGGCGGCGGCGGCGGGGAGGAGGGACAGCGCGAGGGCAAGGCCGAGCCATCCGGCGAGAGCGACCCGTCTAAGCCTGATGCGCATGGGTGCCGTCCCTGCGGGCGCTCTTCGCCACGACGCCGTTCCGGCGCGCGGCAGGGCAGAGGTCCGCCAACGCGCAGTCTTCACAGCGCGGCCTGCGGGCGTGACAGACCTGCCGGCCGTGGTAGATCAGCCAATGATGCGCGTCCGCCCAGTCCTCACGGGGAATGCGGCGCATCAGCTGCCGCTCGGTCTCTTCCGGAGTCTTCGCGCGGGCGAGGCCGAGCCGGTTGGCCACGCGGAACACGTGCGTGTCGACGGCGATGGCCGGAATTCCGAAGGCGTTGGCCAGGACCACGTTCGCCGTCTTCCGCCCGACTCCCGGGAGGGCCTCGAGGGCCTCGCGGTCGCGCGGCACCTCGCCGCCGTGCCGCTCGACGAGGAGGCGCGCCGTCTGAACGATGTGCGCGGCCTTGGTCCGGAAAAGGCCCACGTCCCGGATCTGCTCCGCGAGCTCCTCGGGCGACAGGGCGGCGAAGTCCTCCGGCGTGCGGTGCTTCGGGAACAGCCGCGCCGTGACCTGGTTGACGCGCGCGTCCGTGGACTGCGCCGAAAGCATGGTGGCGACGAGCAGCTCGAACGGAGTGGTCCAGTGGAGTGCCGTCTTCGGGTTCGGGTAGAGCGCGCGCAACCGCTCCAGGATCTCTCGATGACGTGCGCTGGCCATGGCATCATGCTACCACGACGCGACTAGGCGTTGGGAAGCCAGCCGGACGTCGTCGTCCACGGGGCGGGCAGGCGCGGGGCCCAGAGCGGCTGGCCGTACCCGTCGTTTGCGCCGAGGCGCCGCGGCGCGTCGGGGAAGGCGACGACCCACATCGTGCGGTACGCGCGCCCGGCGCCGCGCTGCTCCACGACGAACGCCGCGCGGCGGCCGTCCGGCGCCGGGGCGAGGGCCACGATCCGCGAACCCGCGCGGAACTTGGACAACCGGCGCCATTCAAGGCGCTGCGGGTCGAAGGCCCAGAGGTCGGCGGACGGCGTCGGGCCGGCCGTGTCGGAAACCAGCGCGGCGAAGAGAAGCGGATCGGACGACGAGGCCGACCCACCCAGCGTGGCGGGACGCCACCCCGGCGGCAGCGGCGTCCAGGCCTTCAGCCGCCCGTCGAGCGCGAGCGACCATAGGCGCGGATCGCGGGGTTGCGCCGGGGCGGCCGCCCAATCGAGCCGCGCGTACGCCGCGAACACGAGGCGGTCGCCGACCCATGCGAGCCCGGCGGCCGGCGACACGGCCACCGCCTGCGCCCGCACGCGCCCCGTATGCGCATCAGCGATCAGGACGGCGCCCGCGCGCTCGTCGCCGCTGTCGCGGCTGGCTGCGACGAAGCCCACGTCCGCTCCGCCGGCCGACCATGCGACGGCGCGGACCTCGCGCGCGGGCGGCGCCTCAAGGTTCACGACGTCGTGGACGTCGGTCCACGCCACGAGCGGCGGGCCTTCCAAAGGCAGCACGAGCACGGCGCGGTGGTTCGGGCTCCACGTCAGGCGCGGGGCGAGGGGCGGCAGGCGTTCCCCCGGCAGGGGCGCCGTCTCCGGCAACGGCGCCGTCCACTCCGCGGCCCCGCCATCGTCCGTGGAGCGGACGTGCAGCGTCTCGCCGTCGTCCGTGCGCTCGATCCACGCGAGCGTCCGGCCGTCGCCCGCCAACGCCCAGGCGGCCACGCGGCCGTCGGGGCAGGCGGGTGGGCAGCGGCGCAACTGCACCTGCCGGCCGGATGGGGAAAACGCGACGGCCGCACCGCCATTCGTGGGCGCCAGCAGCCACGCGCCTCCGGCGGGAGCCCCCGCCGGCCACCGCGCCGCCGCGAACCACGCTCCAGCGCACATTGCGGCAATGGCGGCCGAGATCGCGATCCAGCGCAGCGCTCGCGTGCGACGCGGCACCGTGAAACGCCTCCCTCACGTGGCGTTTTCACGGTTATGGCGGCCACGCGGTCGCTATGCTTGAGGCGGCCGGAGCGTGCCGGTCGCGCCGCGCCCCGCCGCGGGCGCTACGCGCGCACCTCGATCTGCGGCCGGTTCAACACCTTGCTTCCGGGCGGCACCGACTCAATCAGCCACACGTTGCCCCCGATCTCGGAGCCGCGGCCGATCACCGTGCGCCCGCCGAGGATCGTCGCGCCGGCGTAGATGGTGACGTCGTCCTCGATGGTGGGGTGGCGCTTCGTGTTCCGCACCACCTTGCCGCGCTCGTCCTTCGGGAAGCTGAGGGCGCCGAGGGTCACTCCCTGGTAGATTTTGACCCGGTCGCCGATGCGCGCCGTCTCGCCGATGACGACTCCCGTGCCATGGTCGATGAAGAAGTGCCGGCCGATCTCGGCGCCGGGGTGGATGTCGATGCCCGTCCGGCTGTGCGCGTACTCGGTCAGCATGCGCGGCAGCAACGGGACGCCGAGCTCCAGCAGCCGGTGAGCCACCCGGTAGATCGTGATCGCGAAGAAGCCGGGGTAGGCGAGGATGATCTCGTCCAGGCTGCGCGCGGCCGGGTCGCCGTCATATGCGGCCTGGGCGTCCTCCATCAGCGTGGCGCGCAGTTCCGGCAGCGAATCGGTGAAGGCGCGCGCCAGGTCGAAGGCGCGGTCCAGTTCAGGGCACGGGCCGTCCTGTTCCCCGCAATCCCCGCACAGCGTGTCGTGGACGAGCCGCGCGAGGTTCCACTCCAGGGCGCCGACCTCCTCGATGAGGTGGCCGAGCGTCGCGATCTTGCGATCCCGCCCGAAATGGCGCCAGAACAGCACGCGGCGCACGTCCTCCGCCCATTCGACGATTTTGCTGGCGGACGGCGCCCGCACCGTTGCCTGTTGCTCGCCTTCGAAGAGCGCGTGGGCGACGCGCGTCAAACGATCATGGTCCAAGGCCATTTGGAAGAACCTCCTGCTCGATCCGGGTTGACAGCGGCGTTCGAGGTCCTTGAGGGTATTGTACGGCGGTGCGCCGGATCCAAGGGAACATCTCGACCGAGCGCCCCGCGAGCAGGGACTGTCTCCTTTCCGGAGAAGCCTGCGACGTGCGGGAGGGATGCGAAATTTCCGAGCACTCGGCCACACTTCATCCCCAGCGACGCCGCTTCACGGTCGCCGAAGCGAACGCCCTCGTCCCTCGCCTGCGAGACTTGGTCCTGCGGCTCCGGACCCTTCACGCGGACGTCCAGAGCGAATTCGTTCGCATGGAGCGTATGCGACTCAAAGGCTACGCGCGCGAAGGCAACCTGATCCGCCTGTACGACCAGGCCGAAGCCACGGCGCGGCTGGAGCGCATGGTCGCGGACGGCAACGCCATCATCGAAGAGATCCAGAACTTCGGTTGTGTCCTCAAGGACATCGAGGCCGGCATCGTCGACTTCCCCGCGGAGATCGACGGCCGTCCGGTCTATCTCTGCTGGCGGTGCGACGACCCATGGGTCATGTACTACCACGAGGTTGACGCCGGGTTTCAGGGCCGCAAGCCTCTGCCGGCGCACGTCCCGTGAATCGGCGGGCCTGCCCCGCGAGGCGGAAGGAGAGATCGACGTGCAGTATGAGATTTCGGGGCGGACGGCCATCGACGAGGCGGCCGACGCCCTCGTCGTCGGAGGCTTCGCGGGCGGCGAGCTGACGGACGCCGCGCGCGCGTGCGACGAGCGCCTCGGCGGTGCGCTCGAAGAGGCCTACGCCGCCGGTTTCGACGGGCAGCCGGGCGCGACGCGCGTCTTTTTCACCGCCGGCCGCATGCCGGCCAGGCACGTGGTCCTGGCCGGCCTGGGTCCGCGCGAGGAGACCGGCACGGAGGACGTGCGCCGCGCCGCGGCGGCGGCGATGCGGGCGGCCGAAGCCGCGGGCGCCCGGGTGGTGCGCGTCGAAGTCTTCCAGGTCGACCTGCCCGGTCACGTGACGGCGCAGGCGATGACCGAAGCCATCGGCATGGCGCTTTACCGGTTCGACCACCACCGTGCGGCCGCGGCCGGTCCGCGGGTGGAGACCGTCGGCATCCACGGCGAGGGGACGGGGTTGGCGGCCGGCGTTCGGCGCGGGCGCACCCTCGCCGAAGCGGTGGCCCTGGCGCGCGACCTCGCGAACGAACCCGGCAACGTCCTGCCCCCGCGGGCTTTCGCCGAGCGCCTTCGGACGCTTGCCCAGGAGACGGGCCTGTCCATCGAGGTCTGGGACGAGGAACGGCTGGCTGCCGAGGGTTGCGGCGCCATTCTCGCGGTCGGCGGCGGCAGCGACAACCCGCCCCGCCTCGTCGCGCTGCGGTATTCCTGCGGACAGACGGGCGCCCCCCTGCTCGCGCTCGTGGGCAAGGGGATCACGTTTGACGCCGGCGGCCTGTCGATCAAGACTGCGGCCGGCATGGAGACGATGCGCATGGACAAGTCCGGCGCGGCGGCCGTGGCCGGCGCCATGCGGGCGATCGCCGAGCTGCGGCCCGGAATCGACGTGCTCGGCGTCGTCGCTCTGGCGGAGAACGCGATCAGCGGCCGCGCCTACCGCCCGGGCGACGTCATCCGGACTCTGTCGGGCAAGACCGTGGAAGTCGCCAACACGGACGCGGAAGGCCGCCTCGTGCTCGCCGACGCCATCACGTACGCGGTCCTCCAGGGCGCACGCTGGATCGTCGACATCGCCACGCTCACCGGCGCGGCCGTCGTGGCCCTGGGCCGGGAGATGGGCGTGATCATGGCCAGCGACGCCGACCTGGGCAGCGCCGTCCAAGCCGCCGGCGCCGCCGCCGGCGAGCGCTTCTGGCCGCTGCCGGTCGACCCGGCGTACCGGGAGCTCATCAAGAGCTCGTACGCCGACATCCGCAACGCGGCGCGGGAACGGGAGGCCGGCTCCATCGTGGGGGGCATGTTCCTCCGGGAATTCGCGGAAGAGACGCCCTGGTGCCATCTCGACATCGCGGGCGCGGTCAGCGGCCAGAAGCGGCCCTACCACCCGGAGGCCAAGGACCTCGCCAACGGTTTCGGCACGCGCACGCTGGCGCTCCTCGCGGAACGCCTCGGCGCGGAGCAAGCCGAGTGAGCGCCGGTTGACGGGACGAGCCCGCCCGCGGTAGGGTGGGTCTGGATTCGGCCGAATCCGAAAATCGATACGCGACACGCCTTCGGGGCAAGGTGAGGGGCTTCGGCCCCAATTCCTGACCGGCGGTAGCGCTCGCAAGGAGCGGAGCCCGCGAGCGGCGCGGCAGAGCCGCGGCCGCAGATCCGGTGGAGAAACGGCGCCACGCCGTTTCCAGTCCGGAGCCGACGGTACAGTCCGGATGGGAGAAGGCGCGGGACGCTTTGCGTCTCCATGCCCCGAGCCGTCCATGGGTCGGGGTTTTTTGTTCGCCCCGGGTGTGTACGCCTTTGGAGGCGTCACACAATGAATCCTGTCGTTCACCGCACCCGGCGCGTCGTGCTGCCCGGCGTGCTTGGCGCGCTCGGTTTCGTGCTGATGTATGTGGCCTTCCCGTTGGGGATCTTCCCGAGCTACTTGACGTATGACCCTGGCGACGTGCCCGCGTTGCTGGTCGGCCTTGCCCTGGGACCGTGGGCCGGGCTGGCCGCGGAGGTCGTGAAGAACGCCTTGAGCTTCCTCTTGCAGGGTGCGACGCCCATCGGCATCGCGGCCAACACTCTGGCGGGCGGCGTGTTCGTCGTCAGCGCCGCCGCGCTCTGGTCCGCGGGAGGCCGGCGGAGCGCCGGTTGGGCCCTCGCGGGCGCCGCGCTGCTCGTCTCGATGGTGATGGCCGCGGCGAACGCGCTCGTCTTCCTGCCCGCCTGGGGAGTGCCGAGCGCGCAGGTCCTCCCGACCGTGTGGGGCGCGATCCTGCCCTTCAATCTGGTCAAGTTCTCCCTTTCGTCCGTCCTCGCCTACGCCGTCTGGGCGCGCCTGGGCGCGCGCCTGACCGCGAGCGCGGGGACGGCCGCCGCCGGTGCGGCAGCGGTCCAGCCGGCCGGCGCGGCCGTCCCGGAACCGGCGCCCGGACGGGCGGACGCCCTCAGGGCGAAGGGGACCCGCGGCAGCGCGGAGTGACTCATGCGCGGAGGCCGATCTCCCGTTCGACGGACGTGAGCGCCTCGTCGAGCACGTCGAGCGCCTCGTCCAGTTGATCCTTAGGCGTGGCCAGCGGCACGAGCACGCGGACGCAGTTGCCCCAGACGCCCGCGCTGACGAAGATCGCGCCGTTGGCCAGCGCCTTCTGGATGACGCGCTTCGTCTCTGCCGCGGCCGGCTCTTTCGTTTTCCGGTCGCGGACCAGCTCGATCGCGACCATGGCGCCGAGACCGCGCACGTCGCCGATCAGCGGGTGGCGCTCCTGCAGTTCGCCGAAACGCGCCATGAGGTGCTCCCCGCTCTCCCGCGCGCGACGGAGAAGGTCCTCTTCGCGGAACGCGTCGAGCACCGCAAGGCCCGCGGCGCAGGCCACGGGGTTCCCCACGTACGTCCCGCCGATGGATCCGGCCGGCGCCGCGTCCATGACCTCCGCGCGGCCGAAGACGGCGGAGAGCGGCATGCCGGCGGCGATGGACTTCGCCAGCGTGACGAGGTCCGGTTGGATGCCGAAGTGCTCCGCGGCGAACATGGCGCCCGTCCGGCCGAACCCCGTCTGGACCTCGTCGTCGATCAACACGATGCCGTGCTCGCGCGCGATCTCCTGCAGGCCGCGCAGGAAGGAGGCCGGCGGCACGATGAAGCCGCCCTCGCCCTGCACGGGCTCCACGACGATCGCCGCCACCGTGTCCGGGTCGACGGTGTGCTCGAACATTCGGCGCAACTGGGTAAGGCACCGCTCCGCCTCAAGGTCCGGGTCGCCCGTCTCGCTGCGGTACACGTACGGGTAGGGCGCGCGGTAGACCTCCGGGACGAACGGCGCGTAACCCTTCTTGTACGGGCGAATGCGGCTCGTCAGCGACATGGCCATCCAGGTGCGCCCGTGGAAGGCGCGCTCAAACGCGACGACCGCCGGCCGGCGCGTGTACGCCTTGGCGATCTTGACCGCGTTCTCCACCGCTTCCGCGCCGGAGTTGAAGAATGCGCCCTTCGCCGGATGGGGCACGGGCACGAGTTCCGCCAGCCGCTCGGCCAGTTCGATGAGGGACGCATACGGAATGACCGTGAAGTCGGTGTGGATGAACCGCGCGGCGTGTGCCTGAATCGCTTCCACGACGCGCCGGTGGGCGTGGCCCACGTTCAACGCGCCCAGCCCGCCGCTCAAGTCGATCAGGCGGTTGCCGTCGACGTCCGTGACCAGCGCCCCTTCCGCACGTTCGACGACGATCGGCGCGTGGATGTCGAAGGCGTCCGCGACGGCGCGCCGCTTCGCCTCCAGCAGCTCACGGGACCGGGGGCCCGGCAGTTCGGTCTTCAGTTCGATCCAGCGCTTCACGTCAGCGTCCCCCTCATCTCTGGGCTTGCGCCAAAAGTCTACACGAAGGCGCTCGGCGGGCGCGACACGGCGGGTATAATGCCAATGCGAGAAGGGGGGCGCGCCCTTGACGATCGACAACCCTTCGGCCGAGCCGGCCGCACAGGAGCGGCCGCGCATCCCTCCGGGACAGTACGTGACCCAACGCTGGCCGGTGCTGCACTACGGCGACGTGCCGAAGGTCGACCTGGCCACCTGGCGCTTCCGCATCACGGGGCTCGTCGAGAACCCCTGCGAGTGGACGTACGAAGAGATCCGCGCCATGCCGGCGAAGACGATCACGCGCGACATCCACTGCGTCACGCGCTGGAGCCGGCTGGACGCCACGTTCACCGGCGTTCCCGTGCGCGACATCGTCGCGAAGGCACGCGTGAAGCCGGAGGGTCGCTTCGTCATCGTCCACGCGGAGGAAGGCTGGACGACGAACCTGCCCGTCGAGGACCTTTTGCGGGAGGACAACCTCCTCGCCTGGGCGGCGGACGGCGAGGAGTTGACGCCGGAACACGGCTGGCCGCTGCGGCTCGTCGTGCCGCACCTGTACTTTTGGAAGAGCGCCAAGTGGGTGCGCGGCTTCGAATTCGTCGAAGAGGACACCCCGGGCTTCTGGGAGCGGTACGGCTACCACATGCGGGGCGACCCGTGGAAGGAAGAGCGCTTCCAGTAGGCGTTCCCTGTCGGAAACGGTCGACAGGCAGAAGGAGCGGTGCCGAAGCGAGTCGAAGCGGGAGGCGGAGTTGGCAGAGGAGTGTCCGCTGTGGCCATCCGCCGTACCGAAGATGAAGGCGCCGTCTCCTCGCGGGCCATGCCGCCCGCGCGACCGATGCGCATCGATGGCGTCACGCTGTTGCGCGCCGCCGGCGGGCGCCTGCAGGTCTGGACGAACGACGGCCGGGTGCTGCACTGGCGCGTCCGGCCCTGGGACATCGTCCTCGTGGGCGTCTCGGGGGGCAATCCGCCGCGGCCCGCCCGGCGCCTGGGCCTGACCGTGCGTTTCGAACACGGCGCCACGCTCGTGTTGGAGCGGCGCGGCCGCCGGGTGGCGGTCGCCATCGCGTCCGTTCGAGACCGGAACGCGGCGCGCGCGGGCGAGTTCACGAATCAGGAGAGGGTATTTGATGACGACGCCGAGTCTGCCCCGAGTCACGCCGGAAACCTTTGAACGCGAAGTGTTGCAGCGCGGCGGCTCCGTCCTCGTGCTCTTCGACGACGGCAGCGACGTGTCGAGGACCCTGGCCGGCGTCCTCGCCGCCGCCGTCCAGGGACGCGCCGACCGCATCTCCGGCTTCGTCGCGGACGCGGACGCGTTCGCGGACATGCGCCGGCAATACGAGGAGCAGCGCCACGCGGTCGATACCTACCATCTCGACCTGACCCCGGTCATCGCGCTGTTCCGGGGCGGCAAGCTCATCACCACGTTTGAACCCTGGCTCCACTATCACGGCCGGCGCCTCTGGCGCCAGGACCTGGCCGGCCAGTTCGAGACGTTTCTGACGAAGATGGTGGACTACGACCCGTCCAAGGTGCACGTTCAGAAGAACCTGCAGCTCGACCTGGACTGAGGCTCAACTCCGCGCCCGCGGAGCCCGATAACAAAAGAGACACGGGCGATCATGCCAGGGCGGGGAGCGTGGACCGTTGGACATCACCGTCATCATCGGCCTCCTTCTGGCCCTCGTGGCCATTCTTGGCTCCAACGCCATGGAAGGCGGCCATCTCGCATCGTTGCTCAACCCCTCCGCGGCGCTCCTGGTGGTCGGCGGCACGCTGGGCGCGACGATGATCAGCCACAACCTCGAGGACATCGCCGCCATCCCCCGTCAGTTGCGACGGGCGCTTCAGCGGCCGCGCATCGACCTGCTCCAGCTGGCGGAATGGCTCGTGGAGCTCGCGCAGAAGGCGCGGCGCGAGGGTTTGCTCGCGTTGGAGGCGGACATCGCGCGTGCCGAGGACCCGTTCTTGGCGCGGGGGTTGCAGCTTGTCGTCGACGGGGCGGACCCGGAGATGGTGAAGAACCTTCTGGAAACGGAGCTTCTTCTGACCGAGCGCCGCAGCCACGGCGCCGCGGCCGTCTTCGAGACGGCGGGCGGGTACGCGCCGACGATGGGCATCATCGGCACGGTGATGGGACTCGTGCACGTGCTCAGCAATCTCACGAACGCGGAAGCGCTGGGCCCGGCCATCGCCGTGGCGTTCCTGGCCACGTTCTACGGCATCTCCACCGCCAACGTGATCTGGTTGCCGCTCGCGGCCAAGCTCAAGGCGCGCGGGGCGGAGGAGCTCGCCATGCGGGAGATGGCGTTCGAGGGCATCCTGTCCATCCAGCAGGGGGACAACCCCAGCCTGCTCCGCGAGAAGCTGCAGGTCTTCCTGCATTCGGCGCGCTCCCGGGCGGGTTCGTCCGGCGAATCGGGGGAGGACGTTGCGTAGGGCAAGGGGCGTCACGGGCAGTGGCGGAGGCGGTGGCGGCGGCGCCCACGACAACACGGGCGCCATGCGCTGGCTGCTGACCTACGCCGACCTGATCACCCTGATGATGGTGTTCTTCGTCGTGCTGTACTCCATGTCCAAGCTGGATCAGCAGCGGTTCATCACGCTCAGCAACGCGTTGAAGCAGAGCCTGTACGGCCAGTCCAGCGGCAACGCGGTCATCGCGACGACCGCCAAGCCGGCGCTCGTCCCGGACAGCCTGCCGGAGCAACAGACGCTGGCAGACCTCGGGCGCGAACTCGCCGAGCAGGTCGTGAAGGCCGGGCTCGCCGACAAGGTCCGCATCGAACTCTCCGACCGCGGCCTGGTCGTGAGCTTCAGCGCAGAGGCGGCCTTTTTCAAGCTCGGCAAGGCCGACCTGCAACCGGCCTTCAAGAGCCTCCTCCTCAAATTGGCGCCATTGCTCAACCGCGTTCCGAACGCCATCGAGATCGACGGCTACACGGACGACCTGAAGATCAGCACGGCGGAGTTCCCCACGAACTGGGAGCTGTCCGCCCGGCGCGCCACGAACGTGGTCCGGTTCCTGTCCGAGTCGGGCGGCCTCGATCCGCACCGGCTGAAGGCGGTGGCGCTGGGCGAGTTCCACCCGAAGTACCCGAACGACTCGGACCAGAACCGCGCGCGCAACCGTCGCGTGGACCTGGTCGTGCTGAGGGACACGTCGGGGGGCACCGGCGTGGACATCCCCATCCTGGACACCCTGGCCTCGCCGCCGGTCTTGCCGAGCGAGGCGCAGCCTGCGCTCCCGCCCTCCCGTTGACCCGCGGCGCCGCGAGCGCCTTCGTCCGGCGCGCGCCGGTTCAGGTTCCGGAGGGCGCCGCGCCCTCGGGCCCTTCGAGCGGCAGGACGGCGCCGTTCACCACCGCGGCTTCCGGCGACAGCAGCCAAAGGATCACCCGCGCGATGGCGAGCGGCGAGACCCATGTCCGCCGGTCCGCGTCGGGGCGGCCCCGCCGGTTCGCTTCCGTGTCGATCACGCCCGGCGCCAGGCAGTTGACCGTGACGCCGGTGCCGCGCACGTCCTCGGCCAGCGCTTCGGTCAGGCGCACGACGGCGCCCTTGGTGACGCCATACGCGGCGAGCGCGGCGCGAGGGTGAAGGGCGGAGCGGGCGGCGACCAGCACGACGCGACCGTGACCCTGGCGCAGCATGTGCGGCAGAACCGCGCGGGCCGCTACGAACGCGCTGTCGACGTTCGCCTGCCACAGGCGGCGCCACTCGTCGACGCCCGTCTCGTACGCCCGGCCGCCCGCGAAGGCCCCGACGAGGTTCACGAGCCCGGCGACGCGCCCGAAGCGCGACGCCGCGTCCTCCACAAGGCGCTCCATTCCCGCCGCGTCCGTGGCGTCGACCGCTTCGGCGAACACCCGCGCGCGTTCTTCATTCAGTCCGGCCTCAAGCTCCGCGCGGGCGCGCGCGGACCGGTAGGTGTACAGCACGATGCGGCCGGCCCTCGCCAGTTCGCTCACGACTGTCCGCCCCGCGCCTCCGGAGCCTCCGGTGACGATGACCACGCCGTCCATGCGCTCCGCCTCCTCACGTGGTGTCGGCGCGCCGCAGCGCACCTGAGTCATCGTGCGCGCATCCCTCGTCACGGCGCAAGGCGGCCCGGACATATCCGCCGGACAGTCCTCATATAGATCCGGCGAAGGGAGGGTGGACAGCATGCAGCGCGCAACGCGGCGGAAGGTTTGGGCGGTGGCGGCCGCTGTCGCGGCGGTGCTGGCGTTTGGGACGGGGTGCGGCAGCCTGTTCACGTCGGGCGCCGACTCGGGGGTGACGCTCGATTCGCTGGCCCAGCGCGTCGATCAACTTGAGGCGGAGATCAGCAACCTGCAGTCGCAGGTGACGGCGATGGGCGTCGGCAGCGCCAGCGAGGTCAGCACGCCCACCGGTGGCGCCGGGGCCACCCTGGCCGTCGTCGTCGCCGACGTCCTCAACGTTCGCCAGGATCCGGACGCCAATTCGCAGCGGATCGGCGTCTTGATGAAGGGCGCGAAGGTGACGGTGGAGCAGGTCGAGGGCGACTGGACGAAGATCAACTTCAACAACACGCTGGAAGGCTGGGTTGCTTCCCAGTACTTGAAAGCCTCCGGCAAGTGACCGCGGGCGACACCATTCGGCAGATCGACCCAAAGAGGACGGAACGGCGACCGTCCTCTTTCCCTTTGTTTCACTCGCGTTTCGAGCCTTGACGCGCTTGGACCCCCTCATTAGAATGAACGTCGAATTGCATCACAGGGACCTAGTTTCGCTTAAAGGGTTGGGGCATCGGCCGCGTGCGGCCGCTGTGCCCGACTTCTCCCCCGTGGCGAAAACGATGGCCCCGTCCGGCTTGAGAGAGCCGGGATCCAGCAGGGCAATGGGGGGGTTTTTTTATGGCCATGGAACTGGGTTCTCACGAGACGCGCGGGCGGCACATCCTCCTCGATGTGTGGGACGTCGACTACGACACCCTCAACGACCTCGAAACCGTCAAGGACACCATGCGCCGCGCCGCCGTCGAGTGTGGCGCGACGATCGTCGACGACTCCTTTCACCGGTTCCCGGTCCAGGGGCTGAGCGGCGTCGTCGTCCTGGCGGAGTCGCACATCTCCGTCCACACGTTTCCCGAACACGGTTATGCCTCATTCGACATCTTCACATGCGGCGACCACATTGAGCCGGCGGTCGCCTGCGAGTACATCGTTCGCCGGCTCAACGCCGGGCGTCACTACGCGCGCTACTTTGTCCGCGGCGACGAGCAGGGCATCTTCGAAGCGCACGACTTTGCCCTGGCCCGCCAGAAGACCTCCTGAGCGCGGCCCCCTCGACCGCGCGTCCGTTGTCCCGAAAACCCGCACCCTGTGCGGGTTTCTTGTTTTGTTAAATATTCTCGCCGTCGCGCAGGAATGGGCGCAGTGGCGGCCGCCGCAAAATACTCGTGAACTCCAGCTGGAGGAGGTGACGAAATGGCACGCGGAAGCAATACGGGCAACAGGGTTCTCGTCCGTGAAGCCGCGCAGGCTTTGGACAACTTCAAGTATCAGGTGGCCCAGGAGATCGGCGTCAACCCGCCGGCCAGCGGTTACTGGGGTGATCTGCCCGCCCGGCAGTGCGGCGCCGTGGGAGGTCACATGGTGAAGAAGATGATTGAGCAGGCGGAATCGCAACTGGCCGGCCGCACGTTCACGCGGTAACGTCGTGATGCGGGTCTGCCGAAAACATCGAGGGGTCGTCGAGCCGGCGACCCCTTCTTGTCATTCCCGCGGCGCAGAACGGCGCGACGGTGCCAATTGGCAGGAAGTGTGCGATGATGATGGCGAAGCTGACGGCGTGGGGGTGCCACGCATGGCCGAAGAGGAACGGATCAATCCGGACGAGACGCGCGTCCTGGGGCGGGCCTCCGGCGAAGGCCGCTCCAACCGGGAGATCCTGCTCGAGGTGTACGAGGCGCTCAGGGAGAAAGGGTACGACCCGATCCGGCAGATCGCCTACTACCTTGTCACCGGCGAACCGGTCTACATCACGGCCCACCGCAACGCCCGCAGCCTGGCCGCGCGGCTGGAGCGGGACGAGGTCATCGAAGAACTCGTCGCGTTTTACCTGAAGCATCACCGCCCATGACTGTCGCGCGGCGGCCGCCATCGCGCACGGACGCTCCGTCCCCTGGGGCGTCCGTGTTACATGTTCACTCCGGCCGCGACGCATACTAGCCCAGCGAACGTCGCATGGGATCGGAGTGAGCTGCCTTTGAAGGCGACCGGCATCGTGCGCCGCATCGACGACCTCGGACGCATCGTGATTCCGATCGAGATCCGCCGCGACATGAACATCCGCGACGGGGACCCCCTTGAGATCTTCGTCGACGAGAACGGCGAGGTCATCCTGAAGAAGTACTCCGCCGTGGCGGAGCTTGGCGATTTTGCGCGCGGCATCGTCCAGTCGTTGCACGAGACGACGTACCTGGTGGCCATGATGACGGATCGCGACACGGTGGTGGCCGTGGCGGGCGGCGAGGAGCGGGCCTACCGCGGCAAGCCGGTCGGCCCCGTGGTCATGCAGGCCATGGACGGGCGCGAGACGCTCGTGTTCACGCCCGACCGCCACGCGCACGCGGGCTCCCTGCTGGGCGAGGACGGCCCGTGTCCGTTCGCGAGCGAGGTCATCGCGCCGATCGTCGTCCACGGCGACCCGCTGGGGACGATCATCCTCGCCTCGACATCCAAGGAGAAGCCGGTCACGCAGCTGGAGACGAAACTCGCCCAGACGGCGGCCAGCTTCGTCTCGCGCCACATGGAAGAGTGAAGCACGGAAGAGTGAAGCGCGCCGCGGGGTGCGGAGCGGGGCGCGGAGCACGGCGGGCCGCGAGCCGCGGGCGAGCTAGGACCGCAGGATGCGGGGACCGCGTTCCCGCCGCCGGGCGATCAGCAGGCCGGCGACCGCCTCGACCGGCTGCTCTTCAAGCCACCGGTATAGGGATCCCATGCGCAGGGTGAACGGGGTGATCGGCAGTCCCGTGACGTCCCGGAGGCGTCGGAACAGGGCCGTCACTTGGCGCGGCGTCAAGGGATGTCCCAGCCGGGTCGTGAACAGCGCCGGGCAGCGGGGATTGCGCTCCAGCGCCACGTATTTGGCGAGCGCGTTCAGGGCCTCCGGGGCGAGGCGGCATTCCCGCGCCTCGCTGGGCCAGTACACGCGGCCCGCGGGGAAGTTGACGTGCCCGACCTCCAGGGCCAGCGCCTGACGCACCGTCGGCCCGTGGTGATAGAAGAGCTCGATCAGGGCCCGATCGCGGTACGGTGTGGCGGAGCGGGTCGTCGCCGCATAGATCAGGTCCCGCTCCCGTTCGCCGAATACCAATGCGTCCTCGATGTTCATCTTCGCGCCGAGCCTCCTGCGGCTAGTGTCCCGGCAAGGCGGGCGCGCCATGCGGTCCCGGGCGGCGACGGCGCCCGGAGAAACTTGCGACCTGCGGCAGATCCGCCCAGTCACCGGTCCGGTTGAGACATGCGCGCGTCGGTCTGCACCGTGACGGGACGCATCGGCTGCCCGCGGCGTTGCCTGGGCTGGACGGCGAGCGTGCCGCGGGCCGGATCGAGGACCGCGAGGAAGGCGGAGCGCGGCGACGGGACGCCGGCGCGACGGAGCTGGGCGGCGAGCCAGCCGTCGTCTCGCCCGATCTCGGCGAGAGCCCGGTGGTCGACGGCACCGTCGAGCACGAGATACATCGGGCGCGCCTCCGCCGGCGGCGTCAACTGGAGGTCCCGCGGCTGAACCGGACGGCTGGCCGTGACCGGCATGACGCTCAGCCGGCCGGACGGCTCGAGGATCCCCCATTCCACGTCCTCGAGGTTCTGGATGTTCTGCAGGCGAAGGTTGGACAGGAGTTCGGTCAGATTCATGCGCTGTCGCCGGAGCGCGGTCTCATCGACGATCCCGTGGCGGATCACGATCGTCGGCACCCCCTCGACGACATCGCGGACGAACGGGCTCTTGAGGTTGAGCCAGGAGAGCAGGATCTGGGCCGCTACCAGCACCAGCACCGGCAAGATGCCGACGAGCACCGGGATGCGGTCGTCCTCGATGCTGATGATGGCTGCGTCGGCGAGCATGATGGAGACGACAAGGTCCAGCGGCGCGTACGACGCGATCTCCCGCTTCCCCATGAACCTCAGAAGCACCAACAGCAGCACGTAGAAGAACGCGGCCTTCCACACCATGCCGAACGCAAGCGGCGCGAGCTGACGCACCTCCGTCACGTGAAGCCCCCCTTCATGCGTCTGCCGCCACCCCCATGAAGGCTGCCGCAGCAGACCCGATGCCATGCCTGCCGCAAGAATCCCAATTTATGGCAGGACTCCCGGGCGGTCCGGAGAATATGGATTGCCAGAATATGGCAGGAAGGGGATGGGCCGTGCGCGTGCGCATCGGCGTCGTCGTGGCGGGTGGGCTGGTCGTCGTCCTGATGGCCGGGTGGGTGCTCGCGGGCCGCGGCGCGTTCACGTTGGTGTCCGTTTGGGGAACGGAGGTGGGAGG
>JADGHN010000018.1 GCA_019683875.1 Clostridia bacterium | reverse complement strand
GCGTCGTTCGTCGCCAGCCCCAGGACCACCGGCGACCCGTTGCGGAGCATCGCTTTGATCGCGGTCAATACAGGAGTATCGTAAATGCTGTTCGCCATCTTGGCGAGCGTCGTGCCGGTGCACGGGGCGACGATCATCGCGTCGAACGCGCGCCGGGGGCCGATCGGCTCAGCCGCCTCCACCGTGAGGATCGGCGCCTCGCCCGCCGCCTCGCTGAACCGGCGGACCCACACGCTTCCAGGCCCGGCAGCCGTCTCGTACCGCTGCACCGCGTCGGACAACACCGGCACAACCCGCGCGCCCCGCGCTCGCAACGAGGAGATCTGGTCCAGCACCTCTGGAAAGATGTGGTGCGCGGCCGTCACGCCCCAGCCCACCGTCTTTCCGTCCAGCTCGCTCATCTGCTTCCACCTCCAGCGTGCAGCGGCGCGACGGTCTCCCGCAGGACGCTCAACGCCACGCGCGCCACGATGCGGCCGGCCGTATCCGGCAGAAGGCGCCCGGGCACGCCGAGCAACGGCTCCGCGCGGATCCGCCGGCGGCGCGCGGCCTCCCAGTCCACGCCGCCGGGCGCCGACGCCAGATCCAGGACATACGCGCGCGGATCCACGCTCGCCAGCCGTTCGTCGTCGAGCACCAGGGCGGGCACGGTGTTCACCACGACCGCCGACTCGGCGAGGGCCCCGCCGGCGGCCGCGAAGTCGCAAGTGGAAAACCCCAGTTGCCCGGCCCGGCGGCGCGCGTCAGAGGACCTCGCCACGACGGTGACGTGCGCGCCCCACGCCGCGGCCTTGCGGGCGACCGCCTGCCCGCAGCGGCCGTAGCCGAGCACCGTCATCCGGCAGCCCGCGATGGCCGCGCCGGTCGCCAGGATCGTGTGCGCCAGCGCGCCCTCCGCCGTGAGCTCCGCGTTCGCCGTGGCGAAGTCGTCCCGCTCCGCGTATTCGACGACAACGTGGCCGGCGCGTTCCGCCACCGCGCGCACGGCCGGCGCCATGCGCCCGCACAGCACGCGGGCGCCCGGGCGCAGGCGGCGCAGCGTCGAGGGACCGACCTGCACCGCGCACGGACCCTTGCCCACCGTGCCGTCCGGCGGCACCGGAGTCGGCGGCAGGAGCCAGGCGTCCGCTCCCGACAGCGCTTCGAGCGGGTCAGCGTCCGGCACGTCCGGCAGGCAGGCGACGCGCACGCGCAGTCCGGCGGCGGCCAGGGCGCGGGCGGCCGCGGTCTGGCGGCGGTCGCCACCGACGACAGCGATGACGAGATCGCGGATCATGAGGCTTCACCCTCCTGGCGCGGGGGCGCCGCACAACAGTTTCGCGCCAGTATATGGAGGGCGGCGCGGGACCGCTACGCTTGGGGACCGCTACGCTTGCGCCGCGCGTTCGATGAGCGGCCAGAGGTCGGTGATCAGGCCGGCCGGGGCGTGCATGGCGGCGCGGATGGCGATGAGCACGCCGGGAACGAACGCTTCCCGGGAGAATGCGTCGTGGCGGATGACGAGCGCTTCGCCCTGGCCCCCGAAGAGGATTTCGTGGTGGGCGACGAAGCCGGGGAGCCGCACGCTGTGCACCGGCACCGGGGAGCGGGCGCCCGCCGCGGCGAGCTTCTCCGCCAGGCGGGACGCCGTGCCGGAAGGTGCGTCCTTCTTCTGGGCGTGATGCATCTCGACAACCTCGACCATGGGCATGAGGGACGCCGCTTCGGCGGCCAATCGCTCCATCAGCAGCCCGCCGATGGAAAAGTTGGGCGCGATGATCGCCGCCACGCCGGCCTCGCGCGCCGCGGCGTCGACCTCGTCCAACTGCGCCGCGCGGAAGCCCGTCGTGCCGACCACGGGACGCACCCCGTGCTGCAGGGCGGACATCACGTTCGCGAAGCCGGCCTCGGGCGTGGTGAAGTCCACGAGCACGTCCGCGCGATGGCGCCCCAACGCTTCGGTCACGCTGGCGGAGATGGTCACGTCCACGCCCGGCACGTCGATGACGTTGCCGAGCTTGCGACCCGCATGATGCGGCGCCACCGCCCCGACGAGTTCGAGATCGGACGCCTGCGCCACGCCTCTTGCGATCACGCGTCCCGTCTTGCCCGTGGCGCCCGCGACGACGACTTTGATGGCCATGGCGATCGCCCCTGTCGGTGCAAGTATATCGTGCCGCAGCCCCGTGTGGACCGCGAGCGGCCCGGGCGGCCGGCAGAGCAAAGCGAGGGGCGGCATCGCCGCCCCTCGTGGTGCCGCCGTCCCCGCACCTCTCTCAGTGCTCGCGGACGTCCTCGGCGCCGTGCTCCCTCAGGATCTGAGCCGCTTGCTTCGCTTGCTTGTCGGTGGAGATCACGACGAGGATGTCGCCCTGCTTCACGCGGTTTTCGTACTCGCGGCCCTCGGACTCCGGGATGCCGTAGTCGACGAGCCCGCCGGCCAAACCTCCCGCCGCGGCGCCGCCGAGCGTGGCCGCGAGCGGGCCGAGGGCCAGGAGCGGCCCGATGCCCGGAATCGCCAGCGCGCCCGCGCTCGCGAGGAGCCCGGCCGCGCCGCCGATGCCCGCTCCCCAGCTGGTGCCGTCCACCACGTTCTGGTTCGTGAGGCTGGCGTTGCGGTCGTCCTTGGCGTCACCCTTCTTCGCGACGACGGAGATCTCCTGATCCGAGAAGCCCTTGTTGCGCAGCGCCTCAACCGCCTTTTCAGCCTGGTTCTTCGAGCGGAAGACGCCGATCACCGTCTTGGCCATCCCCATCTCGCCTCCCTTCGAGTTCGGCTTAGTATGGGGCTGGCCTTGATTCGCTTATGCTCCGGACGACGGGCCGTCTCGGCGAGTGGTCACGCGCACCACAAGGGGAGGATCATCCGACGCACGCTCGGCGGCGTCCGCAGGGGACGCGTCCGTGCCGGCGGGCGGGCGCGCGTCGCGCGACCACACCGGCGCGGGCTCGACGCTCGTGGCGCGCCCCCTGCGCGGCGCCCCGCCGCCGTCCGGGAGTGCGACGAGCATCGCCTCCGGCCCGATCTTGACGACGCGGTCCCACGCGATCGTCAGGCCGTGGCGCCACCGCCCGCGCGACGAGGCGACGAGCGACTCGATCGAGCCGTCCTCGCGAATGACGAGGTCGGCGTCGTCGACCCGCCCCAACCGGTTGGCGTTCTCAATGTTGATGATGTCCTTGCCGGCCAATTCGCTCCAGCGCACCGCGGCGCCCCCTTCCGCGGACAGTCTATGCGCCGCGGACGGGCCTAGAACGTCCACCGCGCCGCGCGGCGGACGCCTCGGGGAAGAGGGCCCGCTTCGCCGGACCGTAGGCCACGCGCACGGGCGCCTGGAGCAGCGCGTCGCGGCAGACGCGCGCCACGTCCTCTGCCGTGACGCGTTCATAGCGGGCGATCGCCGTCTCGATCGGCTCGGCCTGGCCGAAAAGAAGCGTCTCCTGCGCGAGGCGCTGCACCCGCGCCGACGCCGACTCCAAACCGATCGTGGTGGCGATGCGCAGCTGGTCCCGCGCCCGGCGAAGCTCTTCCGCCGTGGGGCCGTCCTTCGCCAGCGCCTCGATCTGCGCGTTCGCCGCCGCCACGGCTTCCGCCGCGTGCGGCGGGTGCGCGGAGAGGCCGACGCCGAACGCGCCCGCGCCGAGGTACGCGAAGTCGAACGTGTACACGTTGTACGCGAGGCCGCGGCGCTCGCGGATCTCGTGAAACAGGCGCGACGACGTGCCGCCGCCGAGCACCGTGGACGCCACCTCCACGGCCGCGCGGCCCGCGCGGTCCCGGGCGTCCGGCGCCGGCCCGCCCATGAGGACGTACACCTGCTCCAGGTCCCGGCGGGGGCGGATGACGTCGCCCTGCCCGGTGCGCGCCGGGCGCGGTGCGCGGCGGTGCGGCGGCAGGACGGCGTCGCCCGAACCGGCGTCCCGCCACGCCTCCGCGAAACGGCGGCCGGCCGCTTCGAACCAGGCCTCCGGCTCGATCGCCCCGGCCGCCGCGAGCACCGCGTTGCACGGCCGGTACCAACGCTGGTGGAACGCGCGGATGTCGTCGATGGACAGGGCCGCGACCTGCTCCCGCAGGCCGATGATCGGCCGGCCCACCGGCTCGCCGGGCCAGAGCGTGGCGTCGAACAGGTCGGCCGCGAAATCCTCCGGCGAGTCCTCGTACCCTCCGAGTTCCTCGAGGAGCACGCGCCGCTCGCGTTCGAAGTCGCCGGCCGAAAGCGCCGGCTCCACCGCCAGCTCGTACAGAAGGTCCAGCGCGCGCTCGAGGTGCTCCGGCAGGACGCGCGCCCAGTAGCACGTCAGCTCTTTCGTGGTGAATGCGTCGACGTGGCCGCCGAGGTCGTCGATCTCCCGGGCGATGGCGGCGCCGTCGCGTCGCGCGCTGCCCTTGAACACCAGGTGCTCCAGCGCGTGCGCGAGGCCGCTCCTGCCGTCGGGGTCGTCGCGCGAGCCGGCGCCGATCCACAGCCCCAGCGACACGGAAGCGGCGCCGGGCACGGGTTCCGCGAGGAGCGTCAACCCGTTCGGCAGCGTCCGTGCGTGCGCCCATGCGCCGCGACCCGCGGCGTCAGTGGACAAGCGGGACAAGCGTCACCTTCCCCTCGCGATCTGGAGAAATGGCGGGACAGGAGAGGACGGGCGCCCTCACACCCGGGCGCCCGCTCGCTTGCGGCTTTCCTTGGACTCGGCGTCCGGCACCTGTTTCAGCGCTTCCTTGCGCGAGAGATTGATGCGGCCGAGGCTGTCGATCTCCGTCACCTTGACCATGATGGTGTCGCCGACGTTGACGACGTCCTCGACCGTCGGCACGCGCTCGTTGGCCAGCTGCGAGATGTGGACGAGCCCCTCCTTGCCCGGCAGGATCTCGCAGAACGCGCCGAAGCTGACGAGGCGCGTCACCTTGCCGAGGTAGATCTCCCCGGGGGCCACTTCCTTCGTGAGCTGGCGGATCATCTCTTGCGCGCGCTCGCTGCCCTCCGCGGGCCCGGAGACGAACACGCGGCCGTCGTCCTCGATGTCGATCTGCACGCCCGTCTCCGCGATGATCTTGTTGATCGTCTTGCCGCCCGGCCCGATGACGTCGCGGATCTTGTCGGGATGGATGCGCATGACGATGATCCGCGGCGCGTACGGCGACAGGTGGCTGCGCGGCGCCGGCAACACCTCGAGCATCTTCTGGAGGATGTACAGCCGGCCCTCGCGCGCCTGCTCCAGCGCCCGGCGGAGCGTATCCACGTCAAGGCCGTGGATCTTGATGTCCATCTGGATCGCCGTGACGCCCTTCTCCGTGCCCGCCACCTTGAAGTCCATGTCCCCGAGGTGGTCCTCGATCCCCTGGATGTCCGAGAGGATCTCGACCTTGTCATCCTCCTTGATGAGGCCCATGGCGATCCCGGAGACGGGACGGCGGATGGGAACGCCGGCGTCCATGAGCGCGAGCGTGGAGCCGCACACGGAGCCCATGGACGTCGACCCGTTCGACGAGACGACCTCGCTGACGAGGCGGATCGTGTACGGGAACTCGTCCTCGGGCGGAATCATGCGCAGGAGCGCTCGCTCCGCCAGCGCGCCGTGGCCGATCTCGCGACGGCCGGGCGAGCGGATCGGCCGCACCTCCCCCGTGCTGTACGGGGGCATGTTGTAGTGGTGCATGTAGCGCTTGAATTCCTCGTCGCCGAGGCTGTCGATGATCTGCCGGTCGGAGACCGCCCCCAGGGCCGCGACGGTCAGCACCTGCGTCTGCCCCCGCGTGAAGAGGCCTGAGCCGTGCGTCCGCGGCAGGATGCCGACCTCGCACCAGATCGGGCGGATGTCCTTGGGCCCGCGGCCGTCGACGCGGATGCCCTCGTCGACGATCAGCCGGCGCATGACCTTCTTCTCGGTCTCGTCCAGCACCGCGTCGATGTCCGCGACCTTCTCGGGGAAGCGCTCGTCGAACAGCGCGTGCGCCTCCTGGCGGACGGCGAGGCGGCGCTCCTCCCGTTCCTGCTTGTCCGGGGTGACGATCGCCTCGCGGAAGCGCGGGCGTGCCCACTCCGAGACCGCCTGCTCCAGTTCGGGGTCGATCTGCGGGGGCGTGAACGGCATCTTGGGCTTGCCGACCTCCCGCACGATCTCCTCCTGCCAGGCGACGAGCTTCTTGATCTCCTCGTGGCCGAACTGGATGGCCTCGATGATCTTCTCCTCCGGCACCTCGTTGGCGCCGGCCTCCACCATGAGCACGGCATCCTTGGTGCCGGCGACGACGAGTTCCAGGTCGCTGCGGTCCATCTCCTCGGAGACCGGGTTGATGACGAAACGCCCGTCGACCAGGCCGACCATCACGCCGCCGATGGGCCCGTCGAACGGGATGTCGGAGATGCTGAGGGCCGCCGAGGCGCCGATGATGCTCGTGATGTCCGGGGCGTTGTCACCGTCGTACGAGAGCACGGTCGCGATGACCTGCACCTCGTTGCGGTACCCCTTGGGGAAGAGCGGCCGGATCGGCCGGTCGATGAGGCGCGCCGAGAGAATGGCGCGCTCGGACGGCCGACCCTCGCGCCGGAAGAAGCTCCCCGGAATGCGCCCCGCTGCGTACTGGCGCTCCTCGTAATCGACGCGCAGGGGGAAGAAGTCCACCCCCTCGCGCGGTTCCCGCGTGCCGGTCGCGGTCACGAGCACGACGGTCTCGCCGTAGCGGACCAGCACCGCCGCGTTGGCCTGCTCGGCGATGGCGCCGTACTCGATGACGAGCGGCCGGCCGCCCATCTCGGTTCGAAAGACGCGTTTTTCCACGCATGTCCTCCCTTCGTTGCGACGAAGGCTCGTTCACATCACAAACGGGCGGGGGCTTCCCCCGCCCGTTCCGCTCATCGCACTCGGATATTGAGGCGCTCCGTCACCGCGCGGAAACGCTCGATGTCCTTCTCACGAAGGTAATTCAGCAGCCGGCGGCGCTTCCCGACGAGCTTGAACAGCCCACGACGCGAGTGATGATCCTTCGTGTGCGTGCGAAGGTGCTCGGTCAGCTCGTTGATGCGCTCCGTGAGCAGAGCGATCTGCACTTCCGGCGAACCGGTGTCGGTCTCGTGCAGCCGGTACGCGTCGATGATGCGCTGCTTCTTCTCCGCTTCCAAGGCCATGGGACATCCACCTCCCTGAAGAGACGACTCGCCATCAGCCCAGTACGCCGCCGGAGGCGGGCGCGCGACCGCGCGGATGGTGGTATCGGCGAAATTCTATCACACCGTCGCCCCGTCACCAAAAATCTCCCGGGTGCGATCGACGTCACGGGCCATCTGCGCCTTCAGGGCGTCGACGTCGGGGAACGCGAGCTCGTCGCGCAGGCGCGACAGGAAGGCCACCTCCAGGGTCTGGCCGTACAGGTCGCCCACGAAGTCGATGAGGAAGGCTTCAAGGATCGGCTCGCCGCCGCCGAACGTGGGGCGGCGGCCCCAGCTGATGGCCGCCGCGCGCCATGGGCCGCCGGCGACGCGTGCGCGCCCGGCGTAAACCCCGGGCGGCGGCATCATGCGGTCGCTCGCGACGGCGACGTTGGCCGTCGGAAACCCGAGCTCCCGCCCTCGCTCATCCCCGTGGACGACGGGACCGCGCACGCTGTACGGGCGCCCGAGAAGGCGCGCGGCGAGGGCCATGTCCCCCGCGGCCAGCGCCTGCCGGACGGCGCTGGACGATACCGGACGCGGCTCTCCGGTGCGCGGGTCGGCGACGGTCTGGACGTCGAGGACCACGACGTCCATGCCGCAGCCGGCGCCCCAGGCCTTCAAGTCGTCCGGCCGGCCGCGCCCGCCGTGCCCGAAGGTGAAGTTGTACCCCACGTAACTGCGCGCAAGCCGCGCCTGGTCGCAGAGCACGTCGCGGACGAACGCCTCGGCCGGCACGCGCGCGAGGGCTTCATCGAAGCGCAGCACGAGCGTGGCCTCGACGCCGAGCTCCTCGAACAGCTCGAGCCGCTCGTCGAGCCCCGTCAGCAGAAGCGGGGCCGCATCCGGGCGCACGACCGTCTTCGGGTTCGGTTCGAACGTGACGACGGCCGGCACGGCGCCGTCCCGCCGCGCGTCCGCCACGGCCCGCGCGATGAGCGCCCGATGCGCCGCGTGCACGCCGTCGAAGGCGCCGATGGCGGCGTACCTCACCGTCCCCAGCCGGCCGAGCTCGTCCGGCCGCCACGTGACGCGCACTCAATCCACTCCTTCGCCGAGGGCCTCCGGGAAGACGCAGATCCATCGCCAGCGGCCCTCGCGTCGCCCGGCGACGGCGAGCAGACACCCCTCGTGGAAAAGGGCGACATCGCCGGCTTCCGAATCGAGCGAGCCGCCGCCCAGGGCCGCGAGACGGCGGGCAAGCCCGGGCGGCCAGCGGCCGTGAACCACGTCCTCCGCCTCGTTCGAGGATACGTCCACCTTCGGACGGCCGTAAAGCACGTCGCTCATAGGTCGGACGACCGGCCGCCCTTCGCGCAGCGCGGCCTCGACCTCCTCCAGCGTGAGGGCGCCCGCCAGGTCGAACGGGCCGACCCGCGTGCGCAGGAGGGCCGAAACGTGTCCCGCCGACCCGGCCGCCCGGGCCAGGTCGGCGGCCAAGCTGCGCACGTACGTGCCGTGCGAGCACCGCGCGTGGAGCGTGGCTTCCGCGGGAGGGCCCGGGCGCCACTCCACGATCGCCAGTTCGGCGACGTGCACCGTGCGTTCGGGCAACGGCGGCGCGGCGCCGCCCCGCGCCAGATCGTAAGCCCGGCGGCCGTCCACATGGACGGCCGACCACGCGGGCGGCCTCTGGCGGATGTCGCCCCGGAAGGATGGCAGGACGGACTCCAGGGCCGCAAGGGAGGGCGGCGGCGCCTGGCGCACGGGCGCGCCCGTCTGGTCGCCGGTGTCCGTCTCGCAACCAAACGTCACCGTAAAGCGGTATTCCTTGTCACCAAGCGTGAGATAGCGGGCAAGGCGCGTCGCCGGCCCCACGAGCAGGGGCAGCACGCCGGCGGCGGCCGGGTCCAGCGTGCCGCCGTGCCCCACGCGGCGGACGCCCAGCATGCGGCGCGCGCGCGCCACGACGTCATGCGACGTCGGACCTGGGACCTTGAGGACCGGAAGGACTCCGGCGGGCGACCGCCTCACCGGGACGACCGCCCGCCCTCGCGCAACGCCGCGCGGCAGGCGTCCAGAAGAAGCGGCGCGACGTCCTCGTACCGGCCCGCCAGGGTCGCCCCGGCCGCGCGGGCGTGCCCGCCGCCGCCGAACTGGGCGGCCACGCGGCTGACGTCGACCCACTCGTTCGACCGCAGGCTGACGCGCCACACGTCCGGCTCCATCTCGATGAACGACACGGCCACCTCCACGCCCCGCAGCGACCGCGGGTAGCTGACGATGCCCTCGGCGTACGCGGGTCCCGCGCCGATGCGCGCGAAGTCCGCCTGGGAGAGCCGCGTCCACGCGAGGCGGCCGCCCGCGTCGATCGAGAGGTTCTCAAGCGCGCGCCCCAGAAGGCGGAGCGCCGGTTCCGGCCGGTTCTCCCACACCTCGCGGGCCACGTGTTGCGGGCGGACGCCGAGCTCGAGGAGTTCCGCGGCGATCCGGTGCGTGGTGGGCGTCGTGTTCTGGTACGCGAACGATCCCGTGTCGGTCACGAGGCTCGCGTACAGGGCGTAGGCCATCTCGCGGTCCATCTCCACGCCGAGGTCGCGGATCAGCCGGTAGGTGATCTCGCCCACCGCAGCCGCGTCCGCCTCGATCCAGTTGAGGTCCCCGAAGCGCGCGTTCGACAGGTGATGGTCGATGTTGATGCGCACCGTGGCCGTCTCCGCGAGCGGCTTGGCCGGCCCGGCGCGGTCGAGGTCGCCGCAGTCGAGGAACACGGCCGCGTCAAACGGCCCCTCGACGGTCTCCGGCCGCACGAACCGCTCGCTGCCGGGCAGGAAGCGCAGGGATTCCGGCAACTCGTCCGGGCAGACGAGCACCGCCTCCTTGCCCAGCTTTTGCAGGGCGCGGCCGAGCGCCAGGCTCGAGCCGATGCTGTCCCCGTCCGGCCTCACGTGCAAGAGCAGCACGAAGCGCCGGCCGTCGCGCAGGGTCGCGAGGATCCTCCGCCACTGGTCGGCGCCCGTCATGGGTCCTGTCGCCTGCCGGACTCGCGCTGCAGGGCGTGCAGAAGCTCGTTGATGCGCGCGCCGTGCGCGATGGAATCATCGCGCTCGAACACCAGCTCGGGTGTGTGGAACAGCTTCAGCCGGGCCCCGAGCTCGCTGCGCACGAACCCGCGGGCACGCTCCAGCGCCTGCATCGTGGCCCGCTGCTCGGCCTCGTCCCCCAGCACGCTGACGAACACGCGGGCGTGACGAAGGTCGTTCGACACCTCGACGGCGGTAATGCTGGCAAACCCGACCCGCGGGTCCTTCACCCTCCGCCGGAGGATGTCCGCCAACTCTTCCTTGATGCGTTCCGCGACACGTTGCGCGCGCTGCCTGACCATCTTCACCGTCCCCCGCGCTCGCGATCAGCGCGAGACTTCACGCTGCTCGTAGGCTTCGATCACATCGCCCTCTTTAATGTCGTGAAATCGCTCCAGGCCGATACCGCATTCGTATCCGGCCGCCACTTCGCGCACGTCGTCCTTGAACCGCTTGAGCGAGGCGATGCGCCCGTCGTAGACGACGACCCCGTTGCGCAACAGGCGGACGGACGCGCCGCGCGCGATCCTGCCCTCCTGCACGTAGCAGCCCGCGACGACGCCGACCGACGGCACCTTGAAGACCTGCCGCACTTCCGCCTGCCCGACGACCGCTTCCTCGTACTTCGGCGACAGCATGCCCGCAAGCGCGTCGCGCACGTCGTCGATGAGGTCGTAGATGACGCGGTACGTCTTGATCTCCACGCCCGCGCGCTCGGCTTCCTGGCGGGCGTTCGCGTCCGGCCGCACGTTGAAGCCGAGGATGACGGCGTCCGAGGCGGCGGCCAGCATCACGTCGGAGGCGCTGATGGCGCCCACCGCCATGTGGATGATGGTCGCGTACGCCTCCTCCGTGCGGACCTTCTCCAGCGAGGCGCGGATCGCCTCAAGCGAGCCTTGCACGTCGGCCTTGATGATCAGCCGCAGCTCCTTGTCGGCGCCCACCTGGCTCCGCTGGTGGAAGTCGGCCAGGCTGACGGCCTTGCGCGCCTCAAGCTCCTCCTGGCGCTGCGCCTCCTGCCGCGAGGCCGCGATGTCGCGCGCCGTCTTCTCGTCCGCGACGACCTCGAACGCGTCGCCGGCGTCGGGCACGTCCTCGAAGCCGAGGACTTCCACAGGAGTCGAGGGACCGGCGCGGTCCAGATTGCGGCCGCGATCGTCGACCATCGCGCGCACCTTGCCCCACGTGCGCCCGGCGACGAACGCGTCGCCCCGCCGCAGCGTTCCGGTCTGGACGAGGACCGTGGCCACCGGGCCGCGCCCCCGGTCCAGCTGCGCCTCGATGATCGTGCCCACCGCGCGCCGCTTGGGGTCCGCCTTCAGTTCCTGCAGCTCGGCGACGAGCAGGATCATCTCAAGGAGTTCGTCGATGCCCTTCCGCTGCACGGCCGAGACCGGCACCACGATGGTGTCGCCGCCCCACTCTTCCGGGAGCAGGTCGTGCTCGGCCAGCTGCTGCTTGACGCGCTCGGGGTTGGCATTTTCCTTGTCGATCTTGTTCAGCGCCACGATGATCGGCACGCCGGCGTTGCGGGCGTGGCTGATCGCCTCCACCGTTTGCGGCATGACGCCGTCGTCCGCGGCCACGACCAGCACCGCGATGTCGGTCACCTGCGCGCCGCGCGCCCGCATCGCCGTGAATGCTTCGTGGCCCGGGGTGTCGAGGAAGACGATCCGCTTGCCCTGCCATTCGACGGTGCTCGCGCCGATGTGCTGCGTGATGCCGCCGGCTTCACCCTGCGCCACCCGCGTGGAGCGGATGGCGTCCAGCAGGCTGGTCTTGCCGTGGTCGACGTGACCCAGCACGGTGACCACCGGCGCGCGCGGCACGGCGCGGGACGGGTCGTCGCCGGCGAGCAGGGCCTTCACCGCCGGCTTAACGGAACCGGCGGTCGCGGCCTCCCGGCTCGTGTCCACGACCGTCACGCCGAACTCCTTCGCGGCGCGCGCGGCCGTTTGCACGTCGATCTGCTGGTTGATCGCCGCCATGACGCCCATGCCCATGAGCTTGCGGATGACGTCGGTCGCCGCCACGCCCATTTGCTGCGCCAGCTCGCCCACCGTGACCGGACCGGTCAGGGTGATTTCTTGAATTCGGGGCGTTTCCGGCTCGAAGCGGCCACGGCGCTGGCTTAGGCGCTCGCGCTCGCGACGGCGCCGCTGCTCGGCCTCCTCGCGGAGCTGCTTTTGACGGCGAATCCTCTCCTCCGTTCGCAGCTCGGCCAGCCGCGGGTCGAGGAGAATCTCCTCCTCCGGCTCGATCGCCTCGTCGGATGGCGCCGGGGATGCCGTGGGCGATGCCTTCGTATTCGCTCCACCGGGGCCCGCGGCCGGGTGCGACGCTGCGCGGGCGTCCTTCCCTGCCGCTTTGGTAGGGCGGGCGGGTTGGCTCTCCTTGGGCGCCGGCGCCGGTGCCGCCGCGGGCTGGCGGGCGCTCTGGATCAGCTTGCGGATCTTCGCGGCGACCTGATCGTTCACGCTCGCCATGTGGTTGTTGAGCTCGATGTTCATCTGCTGCTGCAGAAGCTCGAGGATCTCCTTGCTGTTGACGTCGAGCTCCCGCGCCAGCTCGTAGACCCGAATTCCCTTCGGCACGGCGGTTCCCCCCTGTTTCCCGCTGCTCAACGATGTCGAGGCCGAGGCGCTGGGCGATGGCCCTGGCCAGGCCGCGGTCGACGACGGCGGCCATCACCCGCGGCGACTTGCCGATCGCGGCGCCGATTTCCGCCGCGCGGGCCACGCGCGCCCACCGCACGCCGGTCGCCGCCGCGGCCCGCTCCACCTGCGCCACGGCCTTGGGCGCGGCGTCCTCCGCGACGAGGACCAGGAATGCGCGGCCGCTGCGCACGGCGTCCAGCGTGGACTCGCGGCCGGAGACGACCAGGTTGGCCTTCTGCGCGAGCCCGAGCAGCGTCTTCCACGGCGCGGCCGCTGCGTTATCCGTCGGTCTTCGCCCCCGTCGGCGCGCCGGCCAGTCGAGCCACGTCTTCGCGCAGCGCGGCCACCGTTTCCCGCGGAATCGAGACCTTCAGCGCGTGCTCCAGGCGGCCGCCCGCCGCCCGGTCGAAGCAGTCCAGGCTGCAAACGTAGGCGCCGCGTCCGTTGCGCTTGCCCGTGGGGTCGACGATGACCGCGCCCTCGGGCGTGCGAACGACGCGAATGAGCGCGCGTTTCGCATCGCTCGTCCCGCACCCGATGCACGTCCGCTGCGGCACGCGCTTGACTCGCGCCATGGCCCTATCCCTCCTGCGACAGATCCGTGGCGCCGGTGGGCGCGAACGACGGAGGCGGGAGGTTGGCCGCGCCCGACGCCTCCTCCGCGACTTGCGATTCGCTGCGGATGTCGATGCGCCAGCCGGTGAGCTTGGCGGCCAGGCGCGCGTTCTGGCCCGCCTTGCCGATGGCGAGGCTCAACTGGTAATCGGGCACGATGACGCGGGCCGTCTTCGTCTCCGCCTGGATCTCCACGCGGCTGGCCTTCGCCGGGCGCAGGGCGTTGGCCACGTATTCCGCCGGGTCCGCCGACCATTCGATGACGTCGACCTTCTCGCCGCTGAGCTCCTGCAGGATGTTGCTGATGCGGACGTGCTTGGGACCGACGCACGCCCCGACGGGGTCGATGTTCTCGTCCCGCGCCGCCACGGCCACCTTGGACCGCGCGCCGGCCTCCCGCGCGATGGCCTTGATCTCCACGAGCCCGTCGTGGACCTCGGGGATCTCCAGCTCGAACAGGCGCTTCAACAATCCCGGATGAGTCCGCGAGATGACCACCTGCGGGCCTTTCGTCGTCATCTTGACCTCGACGATGTACACCTTGACGCGCTGGGAGGGCCGGAACTGCTCTCCCGGAATCTGCTCCTGCGGCGTGAGCACGGCTTCGGTCTTGCCGAGGTCGATGAAGACGTGCCGGCCCTGGATCCGCTCGACGACGCCCGTGACGATGTCGCCCTCGCGGCTCGCGAATTCCTCGTACACCATGCCGCGCTCCGCTTCGCGGATGCGCTGCACGACGACCTGCTTGGCCGTCTGGGCGGCGATGCGGCCGAGGTTGGCCACTTGGACGGGGATGTCCACAAGCTCGCCGGCCTGGGCGTCAATGCGCACGCGCCGGGCGTCCTCCAGCGAAACCTGCGTCCGCGGGTCTTCGACTCGCTCCACGACCGTCTTCCGCACGTAGATGCGCGGCTCGCCCGTTTCGCGGTCGATGCGCGCCACGACCTCCTCGTCGCTGCCGTAGTTCCGGCGGTAGGCGGAGACGAGCGCCTGCTCGACCGCCTCCAGCAGGGTTTCCCGGTCGATGCCTCGCTCCCGCTCAAGCTCTTCGATCGCCAAAAGCAAGTCGCTTTCCTTGCGCGCCAAAGACCCCACCGCCTCCCGTCTAGTCGTCCCTGAGCCGTGCCCGCGCGACCTTGTCGCGCGGGATCCGCCACACCCGGCCGTCACCGTCCGTGACGACGACGGCGCCGTCCTCAAGGCCGCCCAACTCCCCTTCAAACTCCTGACGGCCGTCGATGGGCGCGTACGTCCTCACGGTGACCGCGCGGCCGCGGAACACTTCGAACTCGCGATCGCTGCGCAGCGTTCGGTTCAATCCCGGCGACTGCGTCTCAAGCGAATACGAATCGGGGATGAAGTCCGCCTCGTCCAAGGCGTCGCCGTACACGCGGGCGAACCGCTCCAGATGGTCCAGCGTGACGCCGCCCGGCCGGTCGAGCACCACGCGCAGGACGCGGTGGCCGCCCTCGCGCCCATACGTGGCGTCGACCACAATCAGCCCCATGGGCTCGGCCACGCGTTCCGCCAACTCAAGGGCCGCCGCTCGGATTTCCTTCGAGTTCATGGTTCCCCCCAGGCGGCGAGGTGCGGAGCCGAACCCGCCCGGCGCGACACCCCGCTCAGGCGAGAAAAAAAGTGGGCGCGCGACCCACTTTCGTGGCAAATCCTGACGCCTTCCCGGCGTCCAACAATTACGAGTATATGCCCAACTTGGTGGTCTAGCAAGACAGCGACGGACCGGGTCCCACGCAGGATGCTGGCCGCGTGACGTGGCAAGGCCAGCCGTGGACTCAAAAGAGCGCGATCTGGTCGTCCTCGGGCAGGTTGCGCAACGCGCCCTGCGCCTCAAGCAGCTCGACGACGTTGCGCGAGACGCCGGTGCGCCGCCGGAAGTCCTCCTTGGAGCGGAACGGCCCCTCGGCCCGCGCCCGCACGATGGCCTCGGCCGCCTTCTCCCCGAGCCCGGGCACGGTCGCGAACGGCAGGCGCAGACCCACGCCGCGGGCGTCTTCCCTGTGCGCCCCGTCCGCCGGCTCGATGATGAACGCCGTCGCGTGGCTGCGTTCCAGGTCCACGGGCAGGAAGCGCAACCCGCGCGCCGCCATCTCCACCGCCACTTCCAGAACCGTCGCCTGGTTGCGCTCTTTCGCCGGCGCCCCGGGCCGGTCCAGCGCCTCCAGCCGCTGCCGCCAAGCGGACGGGCTCTCCTCCGCCCAAGCGGCGTCAAAGTCGCCCGCGCGCAGCGTGAAGTACACGGCGTAGAACGCCGCCGGGCGGTGGACCTTGAACCAGGCGATGCGGAACGCCATCATCACGTACGCGACCGCGTGCGCCTTGGGGAACAGGTAACTGATCTTCTGGCACGACTCGATGTACCAGTCGGGCACGCCGGCCGCCTTCATCAGCTCGACGTCCTCGTCGCGCAGGCCCTTTCCCTTGCGCACGCGCTCGCCGATGTCGAACGCCTTCTTGCGGTCCACGCCACACTCGATCAGGTAGAGAAAGATGTCGTCGCGCGTGGAGATCACCTGCGAGAGCGTGGCGATGCCGGCGCGCGTGAGATCGCGGGCGTTGTTCGCCCAGACGTCCGTGCCGTGGGACAGGCCCGAGATCCGGGTCAGGTCGGCGAAGGTGCGCGGACGCGTGTCGACGAGCATGCCGCGCACGAAGCGCGTCCCGAACTCCGGGATGCCGAGCGTGCCGACCTCCGTGCCGATGTCCTCCGCCGACACGCCGAGCGCCTCGCAACTGGAGAAGATCGAGCGCGTCGCCTCGTCGTCGAAGGGGATCGAAGTCGGCTCGATGCCCGTCCAGTTCTGCAGCATTTTGAGGGCCGTCGGGTCGTCGTGGCCGAGAAGGTCCAGCTTGACCAGGCGACCGGAGATCGAGTGGTAGTCGAAGTGCGTCGTGACCTGACCGGCGCCGGGATCGTTGGCCGGGTACTGCAGCGGCGTGAAGGCGTGCACATCCGCGCCGCGCGGCACGACCATCAACCCGCCCGGGTGCTGGCCGGTCGTGCGCTTCACTCCCGTACAGCCGCGCGCGAGCCGGTCCAGCTCCGCGCCGCGCAGCGTGCGGCCGCGCGCTTCCGCGTATGCCTTCGCGAAGCCGTAGGCCGTGCGCTCCGCGACGGTCGAGATGGTGCCGGCGCGGAAGACGTACCCCTCGCCGAGGAGCTCCTCGGCCGCGCGGTGCGCCCGCGGCTGGTATTCCCCGGAAAAGTTCAGGTCGATGTCCGGCACCTTGTCCCCTTCGAACCCCATGAAGGAGGCGAAGGGGATGTCGTGGCCGTCCCCGGCGAGCGCCTCCCCGCACCTGGGACACGCCCGGCGCGGCAGATCGAAGCCGGAACGCGCCGCGTCCCCGCCTCCCGTCACGAACTCCGTGTAGCGGCACGCCGGGCAGCGGTAGTGCGGCGGGAGGGGGTTGACCTCGGTGATGCCCAGCAGCGTCGCGACGAAGCTTGAGCCGACCGAGCCGCGGGAGCCGACGAGGTACCCGTCGTCCAGCGACCGGCGCACGAGCTTGGCGGCGATCAGGTAGAGCGCCGCGTAGCCGTGGCGGATGATGCGATCGAGCTCGTATTCCAGCCGCTCCGCGACGATCGGCGGCAGCGGGTCCCCGTAGAGTTCGGCGGCGCGCCGCCGTGCCGTTTCGGCCACCTCTTCCGCGGCGCGGTCCAGGTTCGGCGCGTGCAGGCCCTCGGGCAACGGCGCAAGGTCCGGCGCGCGCTCGGCCAACCGGTTCGGGTTGACGAGGACGACCTCGCGCGCCGTCTCCTCGCCCAGGAAGCGGAACTCCTCCAGCATCTCCTCCGTGGTGCGGAAGTACAGCGGCGCCGAGTGCTCGTCGCCCGCGTGCTGGTTCGCGTGGAGCACGTCGCGGTACTCGGCGTCCTCGGGGTCGAGGAAGTGGACGTCGCCGACGGCGCACACCGGCTTCCCCAGCGCGCGCCCCGCTTCCACGACGGCCCGCTGCAGCTCCCGCAGGTCGTCCTCCCCGGACAGCGTCGCCGGGCAAAGGTGGCGGAGGGCATCGCGCGGCACGACCTCCAGGAAGTCGTAGAAGCTCAGCCGGGCGAGCCACTCGTCGTCCGGCTCGCCGCTGAGCCACGCGTCGACGACCTCGCTCTCCGGGCAGCCGGCGCCGATCCAGAGATCCCCGCGCGCCTCCGCGAGCAGCGACCTTGGGACGCGCGGCACGCGGTGGAAGAACTCCAGGTGGCTGCGCGTCACGATCCGGTACAGCTCCCGCAGCCCTTCCTCGCTGGCCGCGAACACCGTGGCGTGGAACGGACGGCCGAGGCGGCTCGGCACGAGCGCGGCGAGCGCCTGCAGGTCCGCCAGCGTCGCGACCTCCGACGTCTCGGCGGCCCGCTCCAGCAGGCGAAGGTACACGCCGCCCGCCGTCTCCGCGTCCGCGAGGGCGCGGTGGTGCTGCGGCAGCGGCACGCGCAACGCGGCCGAGACGGGAGCCAGGCCGTGTCCCTGCAGGTCCGGAAGGATCGCGCGGGCCAGCCACAGCGTGTCGACGACCGCCGGGCGGTACTCCGCGCCCAGGTGCCGCCGGATCTGCCGGTAGAGAAAGCCGGCGTCGAAGGCGGCGTTGTGCGCCACGATCGGATCGTCGCCGGCGAACTCCAGGAACTCGCGCAGCGCTTCGGCCGCCGGGGGCGCCCCCGCCAGCATGTCGGGCCGGATGCCCGTCAACTGCTGGACGTCCGGCGAGATCTCCCGTTCGCACGCGACGAACGTCTGGAACCGCGCCACGGGCTCGCCGTCCTCCCAGCGGACGGCGCCGATCTCGATGATGTCGTGCGACCGCGGCGAAAGGCCGGTCGTCTCGAGGTCCAGCGAGACGAACCGCCGGCGGGCCGGCCTCGCGTCCGCCCGTAAGACGATCGGCGGGCGGTCGTCGACGACGTACGCCTCCATGCCGTACAGGATCTTCACGCCGTGGCGCCGCCCGGCCTCATGCGCCTCCGGGAAGGCCTGCACGACGCCGTGGTCGGTGATGCCCACGGCGCGGTGCCCCCAGCGAGCGGCCCGCTCCACCACGCGCTCGACGTCGGGCAGGCCGTCCATCGCGCTCATCCGCGTGTGGACGTGGAGCTCCACGCGCTTTTCCGGCGCCGCGTCGGCGCGCTCGGCGAGGTCGAAGCGGAGCATCGCTTCGACGTTGAGTTGCAGCTCCTGCCCGCGCGTGTCGTACGCGAGCGTGCCGCGCACGCGCACCTCGCTCGGCGCCGACAGCCGCTCCGCCACGCGGCTCACCTGCTCCGCCTCGCCGAACAGCTTGCACGTGATGGAGTCGGTGCCGTCCCAGATGTCGACGCGGCACATGTGGCGGCCGCCGCGCAACTCCCGCGCCTCGACGTGGCAGACGCGGCCCCGCACCGTCACGCGGGCGCCCTCGTCCACACATTCGGCGAGCGGCACGGTGCGCTCGGGCACGCCGTCGCCCCACAGAAGCTCGCCCTCTTCCGGAGCGCGGCGCTGGCGGGCGGAGAGGGCCTCGGCGGCCAGCCGAACGACGTCGTCGGCGTCCTCCGGAGGCGCCGGCGGCCCGTCCGCCGCCACGGTCCAGCGCACGTCCACGGTCAGGCCCGCGGCGGCGAGCGCCTCGCGCAACCGGCGGCGCAACCGCTGGCGTTCGGCGATGGCGCGCTGCGCTTCCGTGGCCAGCTCCACCTCGACCACGTCGCCCACGCGCCGCGGACGCGCCGTCGCCAGGATGCCGGCGACGGCCGACTCCTGCGCCAGCTTCGCCACCGCCTCCTCCCAGGCGGCAGCGAACGGCGCCTTGAACTCCACCTCCACGCGGCCCGGCAGCACGGCTTCGAGGGCCTGCGCCACGACATCCGGGTCGGGGACCTCGCCCTCCTCCGGAGGCGCGAGCACGAGGCGGAGAGCGCGCCTCGCCGTGTCCACCCAGACGTGAAGGACCTGCAGGCCGCGCAGGGTTTCGGCGACGGCGGAAGGATCGTCCGGCAGCCACTCCGCAAGGGACGTGACGTCCGGCCGGATGCGAACGACGCGCCTCATTCGCGCGTCAGGCGGGAGATTCCAGGGGTGTCGGCGAGTTCACGCACCGCTTCGTGCACGTCCACGTCCCGCTGAGCGACCACTGTAAACACGAGCTCCACCTGACCTTCGCCGCTGTCTTCCATGTGGACCTGACGGATGTTCAAGCGATGGGCGCCGAGGATGTCGGCCACCTTCCCAAGCTGCCCGGGCTGGTCCAGCGTGACGAGCGAGATGCGCGCGCGCCTCGACCCGTCCGTCATCCGCGCCTCCACCCGCGAGAGCAGCATGAGCGTGACGAGCGCGATGGCCGTCGTGAAGAGCGCCACGACGTAGAGCCCGGCGCCGGCCGCGAGGCCCAGCGCCGAGACGAGCCAGAGGCTGGCGGCCGTGGTGAGGCCGCGGATGGTCAACCCCTCGCGCATGATCGTGCCGGCGCCGAGGAAGCCGATGCCGCTCACGACCTGCGCCGCGATGCGGGTCGGGTCCGCGCGGGAGCCCAGGTACGGCAGCGCGGCCTGGATGGAGACCACCATGACGAGGCAGGCGCCCAGCGCGACGAGGATGTGCGTGCGAAGTCCGGCCGGATGGTTGCTCCGCTCACGCTCCCAGCCGATCAGGGCACCCGCCGCCGCGGCGGCGAGCAGCCGGGCCGCCGTATCCAACGCGTTCACGGCGCACGCCTCCCGTCACGACTTCACCTGCGACGTGTACTTCACGATCTCCCAGTACATCTTCATGCGGGCGAGGAAGCCGCGCAGAAGGCCGTACTTCTCCTCCTTCATGCGGTGGGTGACGTGGTCGAGCGGCACTTCCAGGACGGCGATCCTGTGCTCCTTGAGGTGGCGCGTCAGGGCCACCTCCACGCCGAAACGGGCCATCTCCAGGCCGGACACGTCCTGCAGCACCTGGCGCCGCACGGCCCGCTGCCCCGAGAGGTACGGCGCCACGACGTGCGCCAGGTCGGTGGCCGGGCGCCCGTGGCGCAGCACGCCGAGCGTCATCTCCGCCCGTCCCTCGATGACCGGCAGAAGGAGCGCGCGCACGTGGTCCACGCGCAGGCCGATCAGGTCGGCGTCCAGGAAGAGAAAGATGTCGGCGTCGGCCTGGTCGATGCCCGTCTTCAGCGCCCCGCCCTTGCCGACGTTCTGCTCAAGTTCGATGCACTCGGCGCCGGCCTCGCGCGCGCGCTGCGCCGTCCGGTCGGTGGATCCGTCGCTGATCACGAGGATCCGGTCGACCAGGCCGCTCTCCTTGACCACGCGGACGACGTCGCCCAACGTGAGCTCTTCGTTGTAGGCGGGAATGATCGCGGCAACCGTCAAGCCAAGCATCTCCGCTTCAGAAGACATACGGCGACGTATTCGGGCCGGACGCCGGGGCTTCCTGCGTCCGGGACTTGCCCTTACGACAAAGTGCTAATATCTTACCATACGCGCCCAGAAGGCCGGCGCGACCCGCCGGTCCCCGGCCGGCCCGCCGTTCCGTGCAAGTCCTGGCGGCGATTGGGCATACCAAGAGACGGATCCGACGGAACAGCGACCCCCTCGGAGGTGTTGCGCATGGCTTCCACCCACCTCACCGACGCCACGTTCGACGACTTCCTGCGCCGGACGCCGGGCACGGTGATCGTCACGTTCCACGCTCCCTGGTGCACGGACTGCAAGCGCGTGCAGCCCGTCCTGGCGTCCCTGCCGGAGCGGTACCCCGGCTTGACGTTCGCGGACGTCGACACCGAGGAGGCCATGGAGGTGGCGGCGCGCTTCGACATTCGCGGCATCCCGACGCTCCTGGTGTTCGAAGGCGGAAAGCTCGTCGACCGGCTCTACAGCCGCGAGGCGAAGTGGCCCCAGGAGATCCTGGATTTCGTTGCCGAAGTGGCGGGAGCCGCGGACGCGCAGACGACCGCCGGATGACGCGCGGCGCCCCTGCAGCGGCCGTTAGCCCGCGGCCGCGTCGCTCTTGGCGGCGCGCTCGGCCGCGATCTTCCGCACTTCCTCCACAAGCGCGGGGATCATCTCCTCCTCGGTCACGCGGCGCTCCATCTTCCCGTTCTTGAAGAGCACCGCGTAGCCGTTGCCGCCCGCCACGCCCACATCGGCCTCGCGGGCCTCGCCTGGCCCGTTGACGACGCAGCCCATGATCGCCACTTTGATGGGCGTTTTGACGTCCGCGAGCTGCTTTTCCGCCTCCCGCACCGCCTTGAAGAGGTCGATCTCGCAACGCCCGCAGGACGGACAGGCCACGATCTCCAGTTTCCGTTGCCTGAGGCCTAGCGCATACAGGATCTCGAGCCCCACCAGCACTTCCTGTGCCGACTCCTCCGTCAGCGACACGCGGATCGTGTCGCCGATGCCCTTCGCGAGGAGGTGGCCGATGCCCGCGACGCTCTTGACGGTGCCAGGCAGGCCGGGCCCCGCTTCCGTGACGCCGAGGTGAAGGGGGTACGGGCTCTCGCGCGCCATGAGCTCATACGCGCGGACCATGGTGGGCACGTCCGAGGCCTTGAGCGACACGACGATGTCGAAGAAGTCCATGTCTTCCAGGATGCGCACGTGGCGCTGGGCGCTCTCCACGAGGGCCTCCGGGACGCGGCCGTGCTTCTCCAGCAGGTCCTTCTCCAGCGAGCCCGCGTTCACGCCGATGCGGATGGGCACGCCGCGCGCCTTGGCCTCCTTCACGACGGCGCGGACGCGGTCGGGGCCGCCGATGTTGCCGGGATTGAGGCGCAGCTTGTGCACGCCGGCCTCCAGCGCCTTGAGGGCCAGCTTGTAATGGAAGTGGATGTCGGCCACGATCGGCAGCGGGCTGTGCGGCACGATCTTCGCGAGCGCTTCCGCCGCCTCGTCGTCCGGAACGGCCAGCCGGACGATGTCCGCCCCCGCGACGTGCAGCCGCCGGATCTCGTCGACCGTGGTCCACACGTCGCGCGTGTCCGTCTTCGTCATCGTCTGGACGGAGACGGGCGCGCCCCCGCCGATCAACACCTCGCCGACCTTCACCTGACGGGTCTGTCGTCGCTGGCCTAGCGGTTCCACCGTTCGTCTCCCCTCAGCCCGCGGACAAGCGGAGCACGTCGTGGTACGTGATCACCAGAATCAACAGGATGAGCATCGCGAAGCCGATGAAGTGGATGAACCCTTCCTTTTCCGGGTCGACCGGCTTTCCGCGCAGCCGCTCCCATGCGAGAAAGACGAGCCGGCTGCCGTCGAGCGCGGGAATCGGCAGGATGTTGACCAACCCCAGGTTGACGCTGATCACGGCGGCGAGCAAGAGCAGGTTGACGATGCCCGCCCGGCTGGCCTGCGCGATCGTGTCGGCGATGCCCACCGGCCCCATGACGCC
>JADGHN010000017.1 GCA_019683875.1 Clostridia bacterium | reverse complement strand
CCGCCCCCGGGCGCGCCCGCGCCCTGCATGCGCGCCTGCAGCGCCTTCAGCTCCGCGTCCAGCTGCGTCAGCGTCCGCTCCTCCTGCGCGATGCGCTGCTGAAGCTCCTGGCGCTGGGCGGGGTCCGTGGTGGCCGCCAGCCGGCTCTGGTCCTGCATCAGCTGCAGGGCCAGGTCCTGCTTCGCGTTGAGAAGCTGCACCTGGGTCTCGACCACGCCCACGCCCTGCCCGAGGTTGGCCAGGCCCTGGCCGAAGCGGCCCATCGTGCGGCCCATCTCTCGGATGCCCTGGATCAGGGGGTCGAGCGACTGGCGCAGCACCTCGCCCTGCTGCGGCACCACCGGAATGCGGAGGTCGGCGAGGTCGTCGAGGCTGTGCAGGCCGCCGTCCACGCGCACGTTGAGCTTCGTTCCGTCGCGCTCCGTGGTGCCCGCCGGCATCGCGAGGTTGTTCGCCTGCAGCATCTGGACGACGGTTTCCGCCGTCAGGCCGTGCTCCGCAAGCTTGTCCTCGTCCAGGCGGACGTCCACCGACTGGTCGAGGTCGGCCAGCGCCTCGACGTTGCCGACGCCGGGCACGGCGCGGACCTGCGGGATCAGCGTGTCGCGCACCCAGGCTTGGAACTCGTCCATGGACTCGCCGGACTTCGGCTGAAGGCCGAGCTCCAGCACCGGCGTGTCGCTGAAGTTGAAGTGGGAAACCTGGGGCTTCTGCGCGTTCTCCGGCAGCTGGACCTTGTCGACGGCCTCCTTGACCGCCGCCTCGTCCGCGGCCACGTCGCTGTTCACGTCAAACTCCAGTTCGACGATGGAGAGGTTCGCGACCGAGGTGCTGTACACGTTCTTCACGCCGCGAACCTGCCGCAGCGCGGATTCGAGCGGAGTCGTAACGCTCGTGTCGACATCCTCCGGAGTGGATCCGGGATAGACGGTCATGACGGCCACGAAGGGGATGTCGACGGCCGGCATCTCCTCCTGGTTCATCCGCGTCGCCGTGAACGAGCCAAATCCCAGGAGAAAAACGAACGCAAGAATGACAGCGAGCGTGTTCCGCAGGCAAAAGTCGACGATCCGGCGCAACCGGCGGACCCCCTTCGGCGGTGCACTGACGATACTTTAGCGGCCGTGCAAGGGCGGCGCAACGGATCGCAAGACGCGCGATCACGTCGCCGGAATGGATTCTTCCAGCTTCTGCCTCACCGGGTCCGGCATGACGGCTGCGCGCCCGTCGGCGTCGATCCACACCTGCGCCGTCTCGGCCTCGGCCACGGTTCTGGCCGGGTCGGCCGCGGTGTACAGCCGGTACGCGAGCTTGAAGCTGCGGCGCCGCACTTCCGTGGTCCACGTCTCGATGCGCAGGTCGTCGCCGAAGTAGAGCGGTGCGCGGTAGCGGCAGCGCGCCTCGGCGACGACCATCACGCCGGCGTACGGCCGCCGCCCCTCGGGCGGCGGCAGGACCAGGAGCCGCCGGAGGTGGTCGATGCGCGCCTGCTCCAGGTACTCGAAATACACGGCGTTGTTGACGTGGCCCATGGCGTCGACGTCCGTCGAGCGGATCTGGACACGGGTGACGGTGACGGCCGCGCCGGGCGGCGGAATGTGAACCGGTTCCGACGAAGACACGGGGACGACCTCCTGGCGGAAGGGTACCACGACGGGACAAGGCAGGAATCGCCGGGCGCGCCGCGAATCGTGGATCCAGTGGACTAGACATCTAGCCCTTGTCCCCTCTGGGGGTGCGTCATGTCCGGGACGACGCTCCGCCTTCCGCCGTTGAACCCGAAGCTCCCCCTCCCCATCTACGTGCAGATCGTCGACCACATCCGCGAGGCCATCGAATCCCGGACGCTCAAGCCGGGCGACGCGCTCCCCTCCGAGCGCGAGCTGGCCCAGCACTACGGCGTCAGCCGCATGACGGTGCGCCAGGCGTTGGACCAGCTCGCGGACGAGGGGTTGCTCGAGCGGCGCCGGGGGGCCGGGACGTTCGTGGCGGAGGCGCGGAAGATCGAGCACGGGCTGGAACTGACGAGCTTCACCGAGGACATGGCGCGCCGCGGCTTCACCGCGTCGTCCCAGATCCTCGAGTTCGGCCAGGTGCCGGCGCCGGGCGACATCGCCCGGCGGCTGGACGAGGCGCCGTCCTTCCCCGTGTGGCGCGTGCGGCGCCTGCGGCTCGCGGACGGGGAGCCGATGGCTGTCGAGACGACGCACCTGTCCACGCGGCTCGTGCCGGCGCTGCCGCCGGAGGCGCTCTCCGGGTCCCTGTACCAGTTCCTGCAGGAGCGGTACGGCCTGCACCCGTTCGAGGCCGAGCAATCGTACGAAGCCTCGCTCGCGCGCGCCGGCGATGCCGATCTCCTGGGCATCCGCGTGGGCGCGCCCGTGCTCTTCGTGTCGCGGACCACCATGGACGTGCGGCTGAGGCCGTTCGAGTACGTCCGCTCCGTCTACCGTGCCGACCGCTACCGGCTGACGATCCACCTGACGCGCCGGCCCCGGCCCTGGGGGAGGTGAGAGGCTCGCACCCGGCGGCCCGCATCCGCACCGTCTCTGTCGGGCACTTCATTAAGAGGAGGGAAACGCGATGGAAACGTACGGTGTGGGGATGGCGCTCATCCTCGCGCTCGTCGCGTACATCGGCATCGTGACCACGCTGGGTCCCGGCCTGTGGTGGGGCGAGGCGCTCGTCGCCGGCTGGGTCACCGGACTCATCGTCGGCAATCCGACCCTGGGCCTGGCGGTCGGGGCGACGTTGACGCTGACGTCGCTGGGCATGTGGACGTACGGCGGGTCCACCATCCCCGACTTCATGACGGGCGCCATCCTGGGCACCGCCTTCGGCGCGCTCTCAGGGAGCGTCGAGGCGGGCCTCGCGGTGGCCGTGCCGGCCTCGCTGCTCATGACGCAGCTGGACGTGCTCGGCCGCGCCGTCACGACGGTCTTCATCCACGGAGCCGACAAGTACGTGGAACGGGGCGATGTCCGGGGCGTCACGCTCATGCACCTGCTCGGCCAGTTGCCGTGGGGCCTCACGCGCGCCATCCCCGTCTTCCTGGCCGTGTGGCTGGGCTCCGGGCCGGTGCAGTCCTTCATCCACTGGATGCCGGAGTGGTTCTCCAACGGCATCAGCGTGACGGGCAAGATCCTGCCCGCGCTCGGCTTCGCGCTCCTGATCAGCCAGCTTCCCGTGCGGAAGTACTGGCCGTTCCTGGTGCTCGGCTACGTGCTGTTCGCCTATCTGAAGGTGCCGACGCTCGGCATCGCGCTGGTCGGCGCGGCGCTGGCCAGCCTGTACCTCTCGCTCAAGGGTGGTGAAGAGCATGTCGAGCCTGAAGCCTGAGGCGGCGGCGCAGGCGGAGGAGAGCCGCGTGACGCCCGCGGACCTGCGGCGCGCCATGTGGCGCCACTTCATCACGCTGCAGTGGTCGTGGAACTACGAGCGGATGCAGGCGCTCGGCTGGCTGTGGTCGATGCTGCCGATCCTCCAGAAGGTCTACCCGGAGCGCGAGCGGCTGATCGAGGCGATGAAGCGCCACATCTCCTTCTACAACACGAACCCGCAGATCGGGTCTCCGCCCATCTTCGGCGCCGCCGTGGCTCTTGAGGAGAAGGGCGCGGGCGAGGCGGCGGACAGCGTGAAGGTCGGCCTCATGGGACCGCTCGCGGGCATCGGCGACACCATCCAGGCCATCCTCTACCGGCCGATCGTCGCCGTGTTCGCGGCGACCCTCGCGCTCAACGGCAGCGCCGTCGGCCCGTTCCTCATGATCCTCTCGGGCCTCCTGTTCACGGCTCTCATGTTCCCGCTCTTCTGGGCAGGCTACCGGCAGGGCACGGGCATCGTCGCCGAGGTGGCGGGCGGGCGGCTGCAGCGGCTGACGGAGGGCGCGACGATCCTTGGACTCACGGTGATCGGCGGCTTCGTGCCGAGCATCATGTCCGGGGTGACGACGCCCCTGAAGCTCGTGCAGCACGCGACCGTGCAGGGCAAGGCCGTCGAGAAGACGGTGGAGCTGCAGCAGATCCTCGACCAGCTCCTGCCCTACATGTTGCCCGTGGCCATCACGGCGCTCGCCTACTGGATGCTGCGCGGGTTGAAGCTGAGCCCCGTCATGGTGCTCCTGATCCTCACCGTTCTGGCCTTCGTGGCCAGCGCGCTCGGGATCCTGTGAGCCGGCGGGGGGCGGCGCGCGTGCCGCCGCGGGCGGGCGCCGCCGCCCCCTCGCGGGGCCTGACGAACCGGGGAGGCATGCGGATTTGGTCGGCATTTTGCTGTGCGGCCACGGCGACTTGCCGGTCGGCCTGAAGGGCGCGGCCGAGATGATCTTCGGCGCGCAGGAGGGGCTCGAGGCGGCCTCGCTCCGTCCGGACACGAACCTCGACGAGTACCGCGCCGCGCTGGAGGATGCGTGCGAGCGCCTCGACCGCGGCGACGGGGTGCTGGTGCTGGCCGACCTGTTCGGCGGCAGCCCCGCCAACACGTCGGCGTACCTGTTGAGCCGGCCGCGCGTGGCCGTCGTGACGGGCGCGAGCCTGCCGGCGCTGCTCGAGGTGCTCTCGGCGCGGGCGCACGCGGGGCTCGAGGAGCTGGTGCGCATCGCCCTCAAAGCCGGGCGGGAGGGCCTGCGCGACCTGCGCGCGGCGCTCCAGGCGGAGGGCGGCTGAGCGCCGGCGGACAAAGGGGCGCCATCGAGCGCAAAGGGGGGAACTGTCATGCCGGTCGTCCATCTGCGCATCGACAACCGCCTGATCCACGGCCAGGTGACGGTCGCATGGGTGCACGCCGTGGGGGCGGACCACATGATCGTCGCGAACGACAAGGTGGCCCAGGATCCGATTCAGAAGATGCTGCTCCCCCAGGCGGCGCGCGGCGTGAAGACGTCCGTGCTGAGCATCGACGAGACCGTCGCGTACGTGAACTCGCCCAAGGCGGAAAAAGAGAAGATCATGGTCATCGCCAAGCTGGCCTCGGACGCCGCGGAGCTGATCGACAAGGGCCTCCGGCCCCAGGAGGTCAACGTGGGCAACCAGGCGCCGATTCCCGGCACCCAGTACAAGATGGTGCTGCGGTCGGTCGCCGTCACGCCCGAGGACGCGGCGCTGTACCGGAAGATCGCGGAGGCCGGGTACCGGATCACGGCGCGCATGATGCCGCAGGACCCGGCGAGGGACTTCATCAAGCAGATCGAAGAGGCCGGGCTCTGATGGGCGCGGTCCGCCTCCGGCGCGTGGGCCTGGCCGCGGGCGACATCACCCCGCGGCTCCCCTGCCCCATGGGCGGCTACGGCGCAAGGACGGCGCCGGCCCAGGCCGTGCACGATCCGCTCACGGTCCAGGCCCTCTTCCTCGATGGCGTGCTCTGGCTGTGCTTCGATCTTCTGCTTCTCCGGTCGGATGACGTCGCGCGGATTCGCCGCGCGGCGGCCGATGCCAGCGGGGTTGCGCCCGGGGACATCGTCGTCAGCTGCACGCACACGCACGCCGGCCCGGCGACCGTCGCCCTCCCCCCGCAGGAGCAGGCCGCCGAGGAGTACCTTCAGAGCCTGCCCGGCCGGGCGGCGCCCGTCGCGCGGCGGGCGGTCGCCCAGGCGCGGCCCGCGATCGTCGTGGCCGGTTCGTTCCGCTCAAGCGTCGGCGCCAACCGGCGCGACCCGGCGAAGCCGGCGGACACGACGAACGTCTTCTGGGCGTTCTTCGACGACCCGACCGAGGGGGACGGGGCCGGCGCGCGCTGGCCGACCGGGCCGCTGCGCGGCGTGCTCCTGCAGACGGCCTGCCACCCGACGGTGCTGCCGCCCGAGAACCTCGCCGTGAGCGCCGACTTCATCGGCGGGCTGCGCGCGGCGTGGTCGCGCGCTCGGCCGGACGCGTGGCTCGGCGTGGTCAACGGGGCGGCCGGGGACATCAGCACGCGCTTCACGCGCCGGGCGCAGGACTTCGATGAAGCCTGGCGGCTCGGGCAGATCCTGCATGAGGAGCTCGAGCGCGCGCTGGCGCAGGCGCCCGCGGAGGCGCCGGCGGCCGGGCACGTGCGCATGCTGCGGGACCGCGTCGCCCTGCCCCGCAAGGATCTGCCGTCCCCGGAGGCGGCCCGGGCGCGACTGGCGGAAGCCGAGGCGCGCTGGCGCGAGGCGCGTCGCCGGCTGGAGGCGGGCGAGATCCCACCAGGCGAGGAGCGGCTGTACCGCACGGCGTTCGAGGGCGCGCAGAGCGAGTGGGCCCTCCTCCAGTCCGGACGGTGGCTCGAGGACGAGGCGGAGGTCGTCGTCCTGGACCTGGGGGCTTTCGGAGCCGTCGTGCTGCCGGGCGAGCCGTTCAGCTCGCTGGGCCAGGCCGTCCGCGGGCGCTCGCCGTGGGCGGAGACCATGGTCGCCGGCTACTCCAACGGACACGCCGGCTACCTGCCCGACCGGACCGCCTACGAAGAAGGCGGATACGAGGCCCTGGCGGCGCACGTCGCTCCTGAAGCGGGCGAGCGGCTGGTCGAGGCGGCGGCGCGACTCCTGTCGCGGCGTCCTTGAAGGAGGTCTGCGAACCCGATGTTGGTCGCGGAGACGTTCCACCGACGGGTATCGGACATGCTGGCCGAGGTCTTCTCCAGCCAGCGGGACAAGATCGAGCAGGCGGCGTCCTGGTGCGCGGACTGCCTGCGCAAGGGCGGGTGGATCCACACGTTCGGCACGGGCCACTCGCACCTCCTTGCGGAGGAGGTCTTCCACCGCGCCGGCGGGCTCGTGCCGCTGAACGCCATCCTGGAACCATCCCTGATGCTTCATGAAGGCGGGGAGAAGAGCAGCCTCATGGAGCGGCTGCCCGGTCTGGCCGAGGTGATCCTCGCCACCCAGCCGGTGCGCGCCGGCGACGTGCTCTTCGTCTTCTCCAACTCAGGCCGGAACGCCGTCCCGATCGAGATGGCCCAGGGCGCCCGCGCCCGTGGGTTGAAGGTGGTCGGCGTCACGTCGCTCGCGCACACGGAGAGCGTGGCCTCGCGGCACCCGAGCGGCCTGAAGCTGAAGGACGTGGTCGACCTCGCCATCGACAACGGCGGCGTGCCGGGCGACGCGGCGCTGGAGCTGCCCGGCTCGGCGGCGCGCGTCGGCGCCACCTCGACGATCGTCGGCGCATTCATCATCCAGGCGATCATGGCCGAGACGGCCGCACGCCTCGCCGCCGCCGGGGAGGAGCCGCCGGTCATCATGAGCGGGAACCTCGACGCCGCGGAGGAGCACAACGCGCGCGTGCGCGCGCGATATGCCGAGCGCCTCGCGTCGCGCGCGGCGCACGGGGGAGGCGCGGCGCGATGAGCGACGGCCGCTGGACGCTCTTCGCCGGCACGGTCCACACGCTCGCCGGCGGCGACCTGCACGACGCGGTCATCGTGGTGGAGGGCGGCCGCATCGCGGACATCCGCGCCGGCGGAAGCACGGGCGGGGTCCACGCCGGGACGCCCGGCGGGACCGGGGCGGACCGGTCGTACCCGAACGCGCGCGTCATTCCGGGTCTCATCGACATCCACATCCACGGCGGCGGCGGCTGGGACCTCCTCACCGGCGGGATGGCGGCCGTCCGCGGTCTCGGCCGCTTCCTCGCGAGCCGCGGCACCACGGCCTACCGGCCGACGCTCGGCACGACGGCCCTCGACGTCATGCTCGAGGCGGCGCGCATCATCGGCGAGGCGATGCGCCGCTGGGACGCGGAGCCCGACAACCGCGCCGAATGGGGCGCGCAGATGCTCGGCATCCACCTCGAGGGGCCCTTCCTGAACCCCGTCCGCAAGGGCGCCATGCCGGCGGAGGAGATGCAGGCGCCGAGCGTCGAGCTCTTCGAGCGCTTCGTCGCCGCCAGCGGCGGCCGCGTGGCCCACATGACGATCGCGCCGGAGTTGCCGGGCGCGCTTGAGCTGATCCGCCACGCCGCAGGGAAAGGGATCACGGTCGCCGGCGGCCACACCGACGCGACGTACGAGCAGTTCGAGGCCGGCGTGGACGCCGGCATCCGCCTGGGCACGCATGCGTACAACGCGATGCGCGGGCTGCACCACCGCGAGCCGGGCGCCCTCGGCGCCGTCCTCGCCGACGACCGCGTCCACGCCGAGCTGATCGCCGACGGGATGCACGTCCACCCCGCGGCGATGCGACTGCTGCTGCGCGCGAAGGGCGTCGACCGGGTCTGCCTGATTTCGGACGCCGTGGCCACCGCCGGCCTGCCGCCCGGGGAGTACAAGTCGATCGCGCGCCGCGTGATCGTCGACGAGCAGGGCTTCTGCCGCCTGCCGGACGGGACGCTGGCCGGCAGCACGCTCAACCTCATGCAGGGCGTGCGCAACGCCGTGGAGCGGCTCGGCTGCAGCCTGAACGAGGCCCTGGCCATGGCGTCGCGCAACCCGGCGCGGCTCATCGGCTGGGGCGACCGCAAGGGCACGCTGGAAGCGGGCAAGGACGCCGACTTCGTCGTGGTCGACGACGAACTCCGCCCGCTCCTGACCGTCGTCGGCGGTGTCGTGGTGTACGATGCCGCGCAACCGAAGGAGGATCTGCTAAATGGCGACATCTGAACGACGCGGCGGCGAGGGCGCCGCCCCGAACCTGTCGGCGCGCCGCTTCTTCGAGGAAGCGCGCCGCGTGTTGAAGCGCCTAGAGGAGACGCAACTGGACGCGATCGAGGAGGCGGGCCGGGCGCTCGCCCGCGCGATCATGGACGGCGGCGTGATCCAGGTCTTCGGCAGCGGCCACTCCGCGGCGTTCGCCATGGAGATGGCGAACCGCGCCGGCGGTCTCGTCCCCGTGAACCCGCTGCGCCTCGAGGACGCGATCCCGCCGGACCAGCTGGATACGCTCCGCGACCCGTCCCTGGAGCGCGACCCGGCCATGGCCGCGAAGATCCTGGCGGCGCACCGCATCGAGCCGGCCGACGCGTTCATCATCGTCAGCAACTCCGGCCGCAACGGGGCGGTCGTGGAGCTCGCGGCCGAGGTGAAGCGGCGCGGCCACCTGCTCGTCGTCGTCACGTCCCTCGACCACACGCGCCGCGTGACCTCGCGCCACCCGAGCGGGAAGAAGCTACATGAGTTCGGCGACATCGTCATCGACAACTGCGGCCCCTACGGCGACGCGCTCCTTGAGGTGGAGGGCCTCAAGGCGCGCGTCTGCTCGATCTCCTCGATCACCGGAGGCTTCATCGCGCAGGGGTTGACGGCGGCCATCGCGGCGGAGATGCTGCGTCACGGGCAGGAGCCGCCGGTGCTGCTCAGCGCCAACGTGGACGGCGGGGACGAGCACAACGCGCGCCTGTTCGAGCGGTACCAGGGCCGCATCGTCTACGCCGTGCCGAAACGGTAAGGAGACGTGTGGAACGTGCACGTGCGAAAGGGCGTCGCGGTCAGCGACGGGGTGGCCATCGGGCCGGCGTTCGTCTTTCGGGCGCAGGAGGCGCCGGGCGCCGGGCCGGACCGCGGCGCGGCGACCGGAACGGCGGCGCGTGAGGCGTTCGCCGAGGCCGTCGAGTCGGTGCGGGCTCGACTGCGGGCGTTGCGGGAGCGCGCCGCGCGCGAGGCCGGCGAGGCGGAGGCGGCGATCTTCGACGCTCACCTTCTGATGCTGGACGACCCGATGCTCCAGGAGGAGGTGGGGCGGCGGCTCGAGAGCGGGCAGCCCCTCGGCCAGGCGGTGGACGAGGCCATCGAGGAGCTCGCCGGCATGCTCGCCGCGCTCGACGACCCGTACATGCGCCAGCGCGCCGCGGATGTCCGCGACCTCGGCGGCCAGCTCCGGCGCGCGATCCGCGGGGTGGCGGCCGCCGCGCCGTTCGAGGGCCTTGTGCGGCCGTCCATCGTGGTCGCGGAGGACCTCACGCCATCCGACACCGTCTCGCTGCCGCGGGCGCAGGTTCTGGCCATCGTGACGGAAGCCGGCGGCCCGACCTCGCACACGGCGATCCTCGCGCGCGCCATGGGCGTCCCCGCGATCGTGGGCGCCGGCCCCGGGCTCCTCGACCTGGCGGAAGGCCGCCGGATGGGTGTCGACGCGCGCGAGGGCGTCGTCTACGTCGACCCGGACGAGGCCACGCTGGAGCGGCTCTCGCAGGCGATGCGCGACGAGGCCGGCGCCGCGGCCCGGCGGGCGGCCCTGCGGGCGCTGCCCGCCGAGACGGTCGACGGCTTCCGCGTGGAACTGGCCGCCAACCTCGGCCACCCGTCGGAAGCCGGCGCGGCCGTCGCGCAGGGCGCCGAGGGCGTGGGGCTCTTTCGCACGGAGTTCCTCTTCCTCGACCGCGCCGAGCCGCCCACGGAAGACGAGCAGGTTCGCGCGTACCGCGAGGTGCTTGAGCGCATGGGCGCCCGGCCCGTCATCTTCCGCACCCTGGACGTCGGCGGCGACAAGCCCCTGCCCTTCCTGCCCGTCGAAGGCGAGGCGAACCCGTTCCTCGGCTACCGCGCCATCCGACTGCTCCTCGACCGGCCGGAGATCTTCCAGGCGCAGTTGCGCGCGCTCATGCGGGCCGGGCTCGGTCGCTTCACCGAACGCGGCGAGCCCCAGGCGCGCATCATGTTCCCGATGGTGGCCACGCTCGATGACCTGCGCGCCTGCCGCCGCGCGTTCGAGGACGCGTGGCGCGCCGTGGCCCCGGGCGGCGACCCCGCCGCCGAGCGCTCGCGGCCGCTCTTCGGCATCATGGTCGAGATCCCCGCGGCCGCGCTGATGATGGACGTCCTCGCGCGCGAGGTCGACTTCGTCAGCATCGGCACGAACGACTTGACGCAGTATACCCTCGCGGTCGACCGCACGAACCCTCGCGTGGCCTCGCGCGCGGACGCGCTGGATCCGGCGCTCCTCCGGCTCATGCACCGCGCGATCGCCGCCTGCCGCGAGGCCGGCACGTGGGTCGGCGTCTGCGGCGAGGCCGGCGGCGACCCGGCCGCCATCCCGTTCTTCGTCGCCGCAGGGGTGAACGAGCTCAGCATGTCGCCCGGCCGGCTGCCGGCCGCCAAGGAGCGGGTGCGCAGCCTGGACCGGCGCGACCTCGCCCGCCGGCTGGAGGACGCGCTGAACGCCGGCACGGCGGAAGAAGTGAGGAGGATCTTCGATGTCGGAAGCCCGTAGGACGGTGACCGTGACCCACGAAAGCGGGCTGCACGCGCGCCCCGCGGCGCTGTTCGTCCAGACGGCCGCGCGGTTCAAGGCGGACATCAAGGTCGCGAAGGGCGACCGCAGCGCGAACGCCAAGAGCATCATGAGCGTGCTGGCGCTGGGCGTCACCAAGGGGACGACGATCGACATCCTCGCCACCGGCGACGACGCGGAGGAGGCCGTCGACGCGCTGACGCGGCTGGTCGAAAGCGGCTTCGGCGAATCCTGAACGAGGAGTGGGCGCCGGTGCCCCTTCGCCTTGTGGTGGCCGAGGACTACGACGACATGAGCGCCCGCGCCGCCTCCCTCGTCAAGGAGGCGCTTGCGCGGCGAGCCGTGGACGGGGCGCCCGCGCGCCCGGCACGGCTCACCGTGCCCACAGGCGACACGCCGCTCGGCCTCTATGAGCGCCTCGCCGCCGACCCGGCGGCCGCCGCCGCGCTCCGCGCCGCGGACATCTACCAGCTCGACGAGTACCTTGGCGCCGGTCCCGGCGACGACGTCTCCTTCGCGGGCTGGCTCCGGCGTGCGCTCCTGCGCCCCGCCGGCATCCCGGACGGGCGTTTCCACCGCCTGCCAGCGGACCACCTGGAACCGCAGCTGGCCCTCGCGCATTTCGAGGCGGAGCTGGCCGCCGCCGGCGGCCTGGACCTCGCCGTGCTGGGGCTGGGCGTCAACGGCCACCTCGGCTTCAACGAGCCCGGCTCCCCGTTCGACGCGCCGGCGCGCATCGTCCGGCTGCGCCCGGAGACGGTGAGGGTCAACCGGCACTACTGGAAGGACGCCGGCGAGGACACGCCCCACTACGGCGTGACGCTCGGGCTGCGGACGCTCTTCGCCGCTCGACGCGTGATCCTCTTGGCCTCCGGCGAGCACAAGGCCGCCGCCCTGGCGCGGGCGCTCGAGGGGCCGGTCACGCCCGACGTCCCCGCGTCCGGGCTGCGCCGGGCGCGCGGCGAGGTCATCGTCGTCGCCGACCGCGCCGCCGCTTCCCGCCTGGCGGACGTCCCCGCGCCCAGCCCGGGGTCGCGGGTGCCGTGACGACGACCGCGTGTGGCCGCTGTCTTTATGCCGCAACCCAGAAGGTCATCGCCCGACAGCGAGAACGCCGTCAGATGTCTCCTGCGCCGTTCGGTGCCTCCATCGCTTCCGCAATGAACGTGGTCGATGTCGTCGACGACAGCGGCGCGAGATTTCCGAGCCGCTGTTCGACCTCGCGGGCGGGCAACCCCGGAGCGTAGAGAAAGCCCTGCAGCTCGTCGCATCCCAGGCGCTTCAGAAACTCCGCCTGCGCCTTCGTCTCCACGCCTTCCGCGACCACCCTCAGCCCGAGCCACTTGGCCGTCTCGATCAGCAGCTGTGCGAGCCGGGCGCCCTGCCTGTCGTGAGGTAGGCCCTGGATCATGGACCGGTCGATCTTGACCACGTCCACGGGCAGTTCCCGCAGCGACTTGAACGAACTGTAGCCGGCGCCGAAGTCGTCCAGGGCCAGTCGCACGCCGAGTTCCTTCAGTCTCCGCAGCACGTGCCGCGGCGCGTCTCCGTCCGGGAGCTCGTCCCGCTCCGTGATCTCCAGCTCTAGGCCGCCGGGCGGGATCCCGCTCTCTCGAAGCGCCGCCTCGACCACCGCAGGCAGATCCAGCCGTTCCAGCTGGTGGGCCGACAGGTTGACGGAGACGCGCAGCGACGTCAACCCCCGTCGATGCCACGCCTGCAGTTGCCGGCAGGCTTCGCGGATCACCCACTCGCCGATGCCGATCATCAACCCCGTTTCCTCTGCCAGGGGAATGAACCGGTCCGGCGGCACGGTGCCGAGCCCCGGCCGCTCCCAGCGGAGCAATGCCTCAAACGCGGCGACGGTTCCGGTACGCGCGCTCATCCGAGGCTGGTAGTGCAGGACGAACTCCCGCCGCCCCAACGCCTCCCGCAACGCCTGGTCGAGCTCGAACTCCCGCCGAACCTCGTCGGCCATGTCCGGGGAATATACGCCCAGACCCCCGCCCTCATCGCGGCTGGCGCGATGCAGCGCGATCGAGGCGGCCCGCACCAGCCCCGCGGCGTGCGTGGCGTCGCGCGGGTACACGCTCAGGCCCACGCTGGCCGTCAGCCGGATGAGGCGGCGGCCCAGCGCGAAGGGTTCGTGAATGCGCGCCTGGATCGTCTCCGCCAAACGCCGTGCCTCGACCTCGTCGGCGACCGGCGCCAGCACCAGGAACCCGCGCGCGAAACCCCGGGCGACGAAGCCGGCTGTGGGAAGGTTCTGCTGGATCCGATGACCGACCTTGCGCATGAGCCGGTCGCCGAGATAGGGTCCCAGGGGCTCGTACACCGGCGCGGAGCGGTCCACGTCGACGGCCATGACGGCGACGAGCTTGCCGCGGCCCGCGGTTGACACCACCTGCTCCAGGTAGGCGTGGAAGGACCGGTTGTCCGGCAACTGCGGCAGGGCCCCGACAGTCATGAGGAGCCCCCCTGGAGCTCGGGAAAGACCTCGTCCAGGCCCAGGATCAGGAAGAGTCGCCGGACGCGCTCGTTGACCTCGCCGAGCATGAACCGGTCACCGAGTTCTTCGGCCGCGTCCAGCATCGCGCCGACCGCCGTGGAATCCATGAACGTCACGTCCCTGAGGTCCAGCCGAACGGGCGCCGCCTCGCGAGCGACCCCCAGAATGGCTTCGCGGAACCGGTGCGCGGTCGACGCGTCGATCTCGCCCTGAACGGCAAGCGTCCGGTTCGCGTCGTCCCACCGCGTGCTGAACACGATTCATCCCCCCACCTTGAGGTGCGACGCCCAGGACGTGATCTCAGCGTCCACGTCGGCTTGATCGAACGTGAGGCGCCCGTCGCGCACGGAGATGCGGCAGTCTCGCCTCGCTTGCTCGACCCGTGTGCGGTGTCCGGCGATGGCGAGCGTGACGCCCGCGTGCAGCAGGCCAGCGGTGATGGTTCCGTCCGCCACCGCGACCTCTGTCTTCATTTCCAATGGAGATCCGAGTTCGCGTGCCGTGACGGATACGGCCGACCACGTCCGGCCCCCGCGGAGACACCCTGGCGACACGACCGGACCGATGGCGATCAGATCGCTCTCCTCGGCGCCTCTCTGAATCCAGATCCCACCCTCCGAGACGAGCCGCGATCGGATGGCCGCATGCACGCGGAGCCACGCCGTCCCCGGCGTACGCCCTTCGAGGTCGGCCAGGCGCCGCTGCAGCCGCCACAGCAAGTCCTCGACCGCGGCGGGCTCGACACGCTCTCCCGCAGGCTCCAGAATCACGCGCCGCAACGCCTCCAGGAGGTCGGCCCACTCGCCGCCGATCCCGGACACGCGCTCCCGCGCCTGGCGCCAGGTCTCCGGAAACCAGGCGAGCCTGCGGCGCAACAGGACGTCGATCAACGGGCGCAGCCCGGACCGCCGCCACTCTTCCGCGCCGACCATCCCCATCCTGGCAATCTCCTGGTACGCCTCGAGAATGGCTTGCAGGGCCGCGGCCAACCGGGAAAACTCGTGGTAGGCGGCGAGCGCCGTCACGTCCGCGCCCGCCAGCACGACGCTCAGGGAGACCACCCGCCGCGCCTCGACGCCCCGCTGACCCGACAGCACGGCATGCGACGCGCCTTCGGCCAGCGAGAGGGTTCCAGCCGCCCGCAGGCGGCTGCGCGCGACGAGACCGCGAACGATCATGTCGCCCGCGTCTTCCGCCAGGTCCTCGCCCTCGACGTCGCCCGGTACGATCCTCAACGGGATGACGTCGCAGTGGATCTCGCCGTCGGCTTCGTGCACGACCAGGCGCCCGTCCACCTGCGCGTAGAGCACCCCTTCCGAAAGGCGCACGCCGTCGCCTGTCACCACGACCGCCGTCGAGGTCCGTCGGGGCGTGAGCGCTTCGCCGGTCACGGCCCGGCCTGGCTGACCCGGTCGGCCCGGTGAAACGCGCCCCAGCCGCCAGCCGACCTGAACCAGAGGCCCGATTTCCTCGGACTCCGGCTCAACTTCAAGAACCAGCCGGGACGGGGACGGTTCGATCGGGGCGTCCCCTCGGGCGACGGTCACGGTGAGGGGTTCCGTGGCGCGGGCCGCCTGAGCCACGGCTTCCGGATCGACGCCGTACACCACGCCGGCGCCGGCCAGCGCGCGCCGGATCTCGTCCTCGGTCGGCCGCAGCGGGATCCGCTCCTCACGCACCTCCAGCTCCAGGCGATCGACCGGATCGCAATCGGCGAGGCGCCGCAGGATCCGCACGCCCGGCGTGACCGTCAGGTCGGCCGTCAGACGGTCGTCGCTCACGGAGACTTGGTACCGGCAGGGATGCACCTCTTCTTCGGCGTCGATGATGACATCGATCCGGTCGCCCTCCCGGACCGCGGCCGAGCGGCAGTCCTCCCCGTTGACCCGCAATCGCACCCCGTCCGGAGCGAGCACGGCCGCGTAGTTGCCCCGCCCGCGGGGCCCGCGCACGACCACGCGACCGGCGACCACGCCCGCCAACGCATCCTGGTCGCCAACGGGTGCGGAAGAGGCCGTCGAAACCCCGCGCTCCCCTGACCGCGGAACCTGCGAGAGCGCACGCTCCTGGGCACGCCGGCCCAATCGGCGGCCGATGACGGCGAGCGCCCTCAACAGAGAACGGACCACATCAGGAGTCGACACGGCTCGACGTCTCCTTCACGCAGTTCGGGGACGGAAACGTCACGATGGTCACCGCCGGCGGACCCGCCTGCGACCATAGCTCGAACGCGGCGTCGAGCACGACCCAATAGCCGCGATGCATGCGCGAATCCTGGCGGGTCGGGCGCGGATGAAGGTACCTGGCAAGGATCTGCGGCAAGTCCAGCGACGAGCGTTCATCGCGAAGCTCAAACGCAGGCCGGCCGCCGATCTCTCCCCAGGCGACGCGGATGCCGGCGGTGCCATAGGTCAACGAGTTGTTCAGCAACTCGGCCAGCGCGACTTCGGCCAAGGGGCTTAGGCTCGACCCGACGGCTGAACGGCGAGTCGCCCGGCGGATCCGCGAGACGTCGGCCACGCTTTGGACAAGCCAAGCGCCCGCCTCTCGGAAGCCGCTCGCCGCTCGAGCGTCCGAAACGACGGCCCACCTCGCGTCCAGCAGCCGCCTGAGCGCGCGGCCGTACGCAGGGCCCACCCGGAGGCCGCCCGGTCCGCTGAGCACCGTGAAAGCGAGGTCGGGCGCCAGCGAACGGCCCCAGGCTCGAACGTTTCCGGGCAGGTCCTGCCGCCACGGCGAGGTGCCGCGGTTCGCCGACAACAACTCTTGAACTTCCGAGAAGACCGGGCACTCCAATCCTGCGCTCTGGTACGAAAGGGTGACGTGCCCCGCGCACCGGATGGCTACCGTCAGCACGTTCAATGCCCCAAACCCCGTGTGATCGCGTGGCATCCCCATGTCCCGCTCCTCGATCGACCGGGCTGAAGGATCGGCGGGAAGCCAGGACGGGACCCGTCCCGGCCTCCGCGCCATGGCGATCAGTGACGCCCTCCGGGGGTGATGACATCGTCATGCGTGACCTTGGATAGCTGTCCGGTCACGGCACGATCGGTGATCCCCTGGACGCTGCCATGGTTGCTCATCGCCACGTCGCCCACGTGGTTCGCGAGGGCGAAGGACGGCACCAGGAGGGTGAGCACGAACACGATGATGGCGGCGAGCCGTCTCATGCGTTCACCTCCTCTCCCGCTTGAGCGGGGACGATGTCCTCGGAGAAGTGCAGATGGACAAAGCGGTCGACGAGATCCGCGTCCAGATCCCGGTTCCGCGCACGAATGAGCGTGTTCAGGGCTTCTTCGTAACCGGCTCGGGCGAGCATCGTCTCGTAGATGTCAAACATCCGAGCCAGCGAACGCATCAGGCTTGCCGCGGCCGGCGCCGTCGACCCTGGGTCCGCGCCCGCCCTTCCGGCGGCCAGAACCCTTGCCAGCTCCCGGGCCGCGGGGCCGCATGGCAACGCCAGGTCGCGCGCATCAAGGCGCGCGAAGTAGGCCGCGTAGGACAGGTCCCGAATGTCTTCGGCGGACAGAGCAATCAGGCGATTGCTGACGTGTTCGCAGTAATAGGCCAAGTCAAAACCCCGGCGTTGCGCTGCCAGGTCGCGTTCCACCAGCCGGGCGGTCGATCGAAGCGCGGGGATGTCCACCCAGTCTGCGGAACCTGTCAGGGTTGGCGCGTTCAAGTTCAGGAAGTACTGTGCGTCCGTGCCGCAGCCGAGGGCGCCGAGCCATTGCCGCGTGTATCTCCGCAACTCGTCGTCCCATTTTTCTGGAGTCGGGTCGCCGTATGCCGCCACGACGGCCGCCAGTCGGCCCACCTCAGGTGGGTCCAGCGAACCGGGATGGGCGACCAGACCCGCCAAACTTTGCGCTGCGTAATCCAAGGCTGACTCCGTCTCGCCGCACATGGTCAATCCGGCGGCGACGTCCGACCCCGTCTTGATGACGTACCTTGGCGGGAAGACATCCTGTGCGCGTGCATAGACCTTGAGCAGCCGTTCGGTGCCGCGCTCGGCGAGGCCGCCGAGCAGTTCCGACATGCCCTGCAGCTCCTCGGCGACGAGCTGGTCGAAGAGGAGACCGGACCAAGCGTCCTGGGCCACGCCGAAATGGTGTGCCGCGGATTCGAAATCCTCCGATTCATAGGCGAGCACGGCGAGAACATACGCGGCCTCGCCGCCCGCCTCGTCAGGCCGCCCCAGCGCCTCGTAAACCTCCATGAAGATGGCCGCGGACCGGCGAAACGCTTGCGGATCCGCCACCCGGTACGAGCTGACGAACAGGTTCCAAGCGCTCCACAACGTCGAGATGGACGGAGCACGGTGCCGCGCGAGACGAAGGGCATGCTCCGCCACGCGTTTCGCCCTGCGGTTTCGGTCGAGCGCCATGTATCCGGTGGCCAGGGCGTTGTAGGCACGATGCTCCGTCGGCCAATCGCCCTCCCTTTGCGCCAGCTTCACGGTCCGGCGCCACTCCGAGACGGCCGCTCCGTAAAGACGCTGCCGTTCCAACCTGCATCCCGTTTCGTACGACCGCTGCGCCGCACCCATGAGGAGGTCCCCGTTCCGCTCGGATCGAAAGCAAACGAAAAGCGCTCGCGAGCAGGCGAGCGCAAAGCACCAACACAGATTCACCGCTGGCGGCCAGGCTGCCATAGCAGCAGGAGCTGCCGTAGGCCCTATGGCTTTGCGTCGCCGGCTTTCGCCGACTTTGCCCTTTTCAGACGTGCAGGTATACGGTTGTCAAACCACCAATAGACCGTTGTGTCGAATTTTGTCAAGGCAGGTAAACGCGACAAGAAGAATGCCGGACTATACCATCGCCGTCCACCGCATGCCCCTGGGAGCCGTCGCGGTGCTGCAGGCAGGCGTCGACGGCCGACCTTGCATGGGTGACCTCGTCCTGCAGCGGCACCTGCCCGGCTGCTGGCAATGTCTCGTCGTGGACTTCATGGGCCATGGAGACGTCGCCGACCGGATCCGGCGCGATGTCGAAGGCGACGCGCGCGCGGCGCTGGAGCTGGATTCTCCATCCGGGGCGCTGCAAGCGCTCAACCGCGCCACGTTCGACCGGCTCCGGGGCGTCCGGTCCTACGCCACGGCCATCTGCGCTCGCCTTGTGTGGGAACCCCGGCCGGTGCTGGCATTCGCCAGCGCCGGACACGTGCCGCCGGTCGCCCTGTGGACGGGCGGCGTCGTGCGTACAATTCCTGCGAGGGGTCTGATGCTGGGCGTCCATCGGGAGTACGTCTACGTGGATCACCGCGTGGAGCTGGCGGACTGGCGCGCCCTGATCCTCTACACGGACGGGCTCCTCGACCTCGCATCCGACGAGCCGGCGCCCGGCGGAATGGAGGAACTCGTGGACGCCGTCCGCCAAGCCGGCACCGACGGGCCGATCGGCGCGGAGGCGATGGCCGCCGGCATCTTCCGCGCCATGCGCGCACACCGTGACCGCGGACCGCGGGACGACGTGTCATTGCTCGTCGTTTCGGCGATGGATGTCACCGCGGAAGACAAGGGCAAGCGCGCATAAGGAGGTATCGCCGTGACCATCGCGAGGCAATTTTTGATTTCAGGCCTGGTGCAGGGGGTTGGGTTCCGCGCCGCCGCGCGGCGGCAGGCGCGAGCGCTCGGCGTGCGCGGCTGGGTACGCAACCTGCCGGATGGGCGCGTGGAGGCCTGGGCCGAGGGCCCTGAGGAAGCCGTGAAGGCGTTCGAGCAATGGTGCGCGCACGGGCCGGCCGCCGCGCGCGTCGAGCGGGTCGAGGCGACCCAAGCCGAGCCCCAGGGGCACCGGTCGTTCGACATCCGCTAGCCGCGGCCCGCCGGGGTCGCTCGAACGGCGCGTTCACGAGCCGGAGCGGCCGAGCGCCTCCGGATTCGCGAGATTCAGCGGCCTCCGGCCCGAGAGCCCGGCGACGAGGTTCGCCGCCGCGAGCGTCGCCATGCGCAGGCGCGTCGCCACCGTGGCCGAGCCGATGTGCGGCAGGCAGACGCAGTTCGGCAGGCGGAAAAGCGGGTGGTCCGGGCCGATCGGCTCCCGCTCGAAGACGTCGAGCCCGGCCGCCCAGATCAGGCCCTCCCGCAGCGCCCTCTCCAGGTCCGCCTCGCGGACGACGGCGCCGCGCGCCACGTTCACGAACACGGCCGTGCGCTTCATGCGGCGGAACTGCTCGTAGCCGAAGAGGCCGCGCGTCTCTTCGGTGAGCGGCACGAGGCAGACGACGAAGTCCGCCTCCTCGAGAAGCTCGTCAAACCCGCGGTACTCCGCGCCCGTCTCCCGCTCCAGCGCCTCGTTGCGGCGACGGTTGTGGTACAGCACGCGCATGCCGAACCCCCGCGCGCGCCGCGCCACCGCGCCCCCGATGCGGCCGGCGCCCACGATCCCCAGCGTGCGGCCGTACACGTCCTGCCCGGTCATGAACATCAGCGACCACGTGTTCCACCCGCCGGCCTCGATGGTCTTGTGCGCCTCCACCACGCGCCGCGCCGCCGCCAGCAGCAGCGCCCATGCGAGGTCGGCCACCGTCTCCGTCAGGACGTTCGGCGTGTGGGTCACCATCACCCCGCGCCGCGTGCACGCCGCCAGGTCGACGTTGTCCAGCCCGGCGGCCGTGTTCGCCACGACGCGCAACCGCGGCGCCGCGCGCAGGAGCTCCTCGTCCACGCGGTCCGTCAGCAGGCACAGAAGCCCGTCGCAATCGCGCACTTCCTGAAGGAGCACGTCCCGCGGCACCGGCCGCCCCTCCTCCGGCCACACGCGGAACGACAGGCCCGCCTCCCGCAGGATCTCCAGCGCCGGCTCCGGCAGGCGGCGGGTGACGTACACGTTGGCTGCCGTCGTCATCACGACACTCCCTTCCACGCCATCGCCCTCTTGGAGCGGACGACATATAATGCAAGTGAAAGGCCCACCCTTACGGGTGAGCCTCCGGCGAGCGTCCTGTTGCGGCAGGACGGTGCAGCGCTGGGGCTTTTGTGGGGACTCTAGGCTCTCTTCAACGGAGAGCCTATTGTCTTATGAGGCGCTCGATGAGGCGCCACACCAGCCGCTTGACCCCGGCTGCCGGCACTGGCACCACCAGGACGACCACCCAGGCGTCGCCACCGTGCATGGGCCTCACCCCCTTTGCCGGGGATTGCCCCAGCGGCCGCCGCTGCACCGGCGGCAAGGGGGGGCGAGCGCCTCCCCGTCAGCTCAGGCCCGCCAAATCTTGAATTGTCAGGCTCTGGATGCGGAACGACCGCGTCCAGGCAGTTCGATTTTACCAGAGGTGCCCCCCAAAGCGAACATACGTTCCCCACCGCCCGTTTGCAACCTGTTGACAAACGCGTCCTACATACCCTGGTGGAGGTGTGCCCATGGCCCGGATCGTGCAAAGGGGCGCCATTTTCGCCTTTGTCCTCTTCCTTGCCTTCCTTCCGCTCGCCGTCGCGTCCGCGGCCGCCGGCGTCCGGCTGTGGACGCCGTATCCCGGGGTGGACGTCGAAGCGGGCCACACGACGACCTTCACCCTGCACGTCACGAACGGCTCCGGCTCCGGCCAGACGGTGCGGCTCGCCGTCGACCGCGTGCCCGGCGGCTGGTCGGCCGTGCTGAAGGCCACCGGCGACCTCGGCCTCGCCGTCCACGAGGTGTACGTCGGTCCCGGCCAGACTCAGGACGTGGAACTGCAGGTCCGCTCGCCGGACGACGCCAAGCCCGGGGAGTACACCGTCACCGTGACGGCCGCGACCCCGAGCGGCGTGACGATCGACACGCTCAACCTCTCCCTGCGCATCGCCGCCGGCGGCGGCCAGGGGCCGGCCCTCAGCGCCGACTACCCGGCGCTTCAGGGCGCGCCGGACGCCACGTTCGAATTCTCGGTCACACTCGAGAACCGCTCGCTCTCCGACCAGACGTTCCGCCTCGCCGCCCAGGCGCCCGACGGCTGGCAGGTCACCTTCCACCCGTCCTATGACTCGAAGCAGATCAACACGATCAAGGTCGACGCCGGCAGCAGCCAGACCCTGACCGTCGACGTGAAACCGGCCCACGACGTCAAGGCCGGCACGTACACGATCCCCGTGACGGCGTCCGCTGGCGCCGGCCAGACGGCGACGGTGCAGCTGGGCGTGACGATCACCGGCTCCTACGACCTTGAGGTGACGACGCCGGACGGCCGCCTGAACGCGACCGCCACGGCCGGACGGCCCTCGCACATGACGCTCGTCGTCAAGAACACCGGTACGGCCGACGCCCAAGGCGTGTCCCTCACCGCCGACGCACCTCCCGGCTGGAAGGTCACGTTCGAACCGTCGCAACTCGACGTGCCCGCCCAGGGCCAGCAGCAGGTGACGGCCACGATCACCCCGGACGCGAAGGCCATCGCCGGCGACTATGACGTCACCGTCACGGCCTCGGCGAGCCAGGCGTCCGCCTCGCAGGACATCCGCATCACGGTGGAGACCTCGACGCTCTGGGGCATCGTCGGGGTGCTCGTGGTCCTCGGGGTGGTGGGCGGACTCCTCTACACGTTCAAGGTGTACGGGAGGCGGTAGGCCGTGGCCGAGCCGGTCATCGCCACCCAGGGCCTGACGAAACGCTACGGCGACACGCTCGCCGTCGACCGCCTCACGCTCACCGTGCACCAGGGTGAGGTGTTCGGCCTTCTCGGCCCCAACGGCGCGGGGAAGACGACGACCATCCTCATGCTGCTCGGCCTGACGGAGCCCACGTCCGGCACCGTCCGCGTGCTTGGCCGCGATCCGACGCGCGAGCCGCTCGCCGTGAAGCGGCTCGTCGGGTACATGCCCGACGCCGTGGGCTTCTACGAGGACCTGACGGCGGAGGAGAACCTGCTCTACACGGCGGAGCTGAACGGCGTGCCCCGCGCGGAGGCGCTGCGCCGCATCGAGGCGCGGCTTGCCGAAGTGGACCTCGCCCACGTGCGCCACGCCAAGGTGGGCACGTTCTCGCGCGGCATGCGGCAGCGGCTGGGCATCGCCGACGCGCTCATCAAGGACCCGCGCGTGCTCATCCTCGACGAGCCGACGACCGCGATCGACCCCGAGGGCGTGCGCGACATGCTCCGCCTCATCCGCAGCCTGGCGCGCGAGCGTGGCCTGACGGTCCTCGTCTCGTCGCACCTCCTGCACCAGGTGCAGGAGATCTGCGACCGCGTCGGGATCTTCGTGAAGGGGCGGCTGGTGGCGGAAGGGCCGATCGAGGCCCTGGCGGAGCAACTCTTCAAGGACGAGCCCGTGCGCGTCGAGGTGCGGCTGGCGGCGGGCGGCGACGGTGAAGCCAGCGGGTCGGCGCCGGACGCCGCCGGCAGCCCCGCCCCCGCCCCGCGCGCCGTGCTGGCGCGCCTGCCCTTCGTCCGGCGCGTCA